>NZ_JAGDXD010000055.1 GCF_023256255.1 Caldivirga sp.
ATACGCTTAATTATCTTAAGGAACAACTCACCATTCCTATAGACCAGCCTAGCCTTAAGCCAATCGTAAAGCAAGGCATGTGCCTTACTTATACTCGAACCCCATCACCACCAGCGGCCATTAACGATTACCCCAAGCCAACTCTAATAAACCTATCGTAGCCTACCACAGCAACCCCACCCTAAAGAACGAGGCTTTAAGTAATCATTGTAACATTAACGTGGATAAGTATTAAACCACTTCATGTAGATGAGGGCTAGATTACTCAGCTTCTAGATATTGGACCAGGCTTATTTAGCTTGGATTAACCTTTTCTCAAGCCTAATGAGCAGCTTAGACATAATACCCTTAGCAGTTTCATCATCAATAACTCTACTTGTACTATCCCTGCATGCGCCGGCACACCAGTACTCACGGATGAGCAATGCTAAGGCGGTTAATTCCATTAATTCCGGGTCCCTATACCTTAAATGCTCAGCGATAGTCATCATTAGTTTAACGGGCATGGTAACTATGATTAATTCACTAGCGCTAACCTTAACATTACCTCTAATTCTCCTAAAGCCGCTTACCTTAATTAGGTCACTGTTGATACTGGCTAAGTATGATAGGTAAGCTTGCCATGCTTGAACAGTCTTAAATGCGGCGTTTCTCAATAAACCGGATCTTAAGAAGACCTTGGCTAACTCTAATTCAATCCTACTCTCACTTAATCTTAATTCACTGATTTCATTTATATTTAAGTGAATTCGCATAAGCTATTACTATGGCCTAGTATTTATACCAATTCCTATTTCTTATCCTTGATCATTAACATAACCTATAGTAAGATTACTGTATTCACGCATTGGCCTTAATCATATTAGTGCGATTCAGGCATGCAACATAAGGTAAGTGAACTGAAGTAAATGACTGAATTCATATCAATACTAAAGATGACGAGTATATTCCCTGAAAAGGAGCTGGTAAATCATGAATTTACTATATAGTGTATTTATGAATTTATGTTATAATTGAGTAACTAAACCAGTAGCACCGAAAGCTATATAAATGCCCAGCCCTATGATGTGGTTGAGGTGAGTAAAATGAATATAAGGGGATCAATAAGGGTCATGAGTAGTTTGTTAGGGGCAGGAAAAGAAACTAAGGCTAATGAAGTAGACTCATCAGTGGAGTTTAAGGGTGATGAGGAATTAAGAAGCAAGGTAAGTGAAGTACTAGTGATACCGAGCTTTAATGGCCCATTAGTGTTGATTTACGATAAGAGGAATAGAACCTATAAGTTAGCGTAATATCTAGGTGAATTCCCTTACTGCTTAATGACCTAGCTTAATGCTTAAATATTGCACCTAATGGTACTGATTTAATGGAATTCTCAATGAAAGTGAGCATGATAAATGATGATGCGTTAAGGATAAGTGTAATTAGAAATGGAAGTAAGTATAGGGAATCCCCGGCTGTTGTTGTTAAGCCAAGCGTTGAATTAGTGAAGGGTGAGAACAGACTTGGCCCATGGTTTGTTGACGTCACTGATGATTCCATTGACGTAAGTGTAAATAACATGAAGGTAACCTTAAGGTTTAGCTACAGTAATGATCAAATAATAGTGAGGGGTAACTTAGGCCTTAATGATGTTGTTTATGGACTTGGCGAAAAGGCGCTGCCGCTTAATAGGAAGAGATTTAGGGTGACAATGTGGAATACCGATGCCTATGGGTATAGGTATGGTTCAGATCCACTATACGTGTCAATACCATTCTTCATAGTTGCTAATAAGAATGGTGGAATAGGTCATTTTGCCGACTCCACAGCTAAGATAATAATTGACCTTGGTGCTGAGAGGGAGAATGAATTCACTGTTATTGTGAATGATTATCAACTGGATTACTATGTTATTAGGGGACCTAGACCTAGAGATGTTGTTACCAGGTTCATTAACTTAACAGGTAAGCCTACTTTAATGCCTAAATGGGCGCTTAGGCACCAGCAGAGTAGGTATAGTTATTACCCTCAGGATAGGGTTATTGAGGTTATTAAGAGCTTTAAGGAAAAGGGACTGGATAATGCTGCAGTTTACCTTGACATACATTACATGGATAACTACAGGATATTCACTTGGAATAAGGACAGGTTCCCTAACCCCAGTGACCTAGCTAAAAATGCTCATGAACTTGGCGTTAAATTAATCACTATAGTGGACCCATATGTTAAAGTAGATCCAGGCTACCAAGTGTTTAGAGAGGGTATTAATGGTAATTACCTATCGCTTGATGATGATGGTGGATTATCCATAGTTCAAGGATGGCCAGGTAAATCAGCATTACCGGACTTCTTCAATAAAGAGACTAGGGAGTGGTGGGCTGGTTTAATTGAACGTTGGGTTAAGGAGTATGGGATTGATGGGATTTGGCTCGACATGAATGAACCAGCGGCCTTCGATCATCCTAACCACACTGTTTCAAGTAAAGTGATAACGCACAGGCTTGATGATGGTTCAAGGATACCTCACGATTTCCTTCATAATGCATATGCGCTATATGAGGCTATGGCTACCTATGATGGTTTAATTAAGGCTGGTAAGAGGCCATTCGTACTGTCTAGGGCTGGGTACGCTGGAATTCAGAGGTATGCAGCTGTATGGACTGGCGATAATACTAGTAATTGGGAACACTTGAAACTGCAACTACAGATACTACTGGGCTTAAGCATGTCCGGTGTTACATTCATAGGGGCTGATGTAGGTGGCTTTGCTAAGTATGTCCCAGGAAGTGGTGGAAGCATGTTATTTACTCTAAGCCCTGAACTACTTGTTAGGTGGTATGAGTGGGCTATTTTCTTCCCATTGTTGAGGAACCATACTTCAATTGGTTCACCAGATCAGGAACCATGGGCTTTTGGGCCAAGGACCCTTGAATTAATTAGGGACCTCCTAAGACTCAGGGTTAAATTAATCCCATACCTGTATTCACTAATGTGGATTAGCCATATTGAGGGTGAACCAATAGTTAGGCCCCTTATTTACGAGTATCCTGATGATGAGGAGGTTCTTAACATTGATGATGAATTCATGGTTGGTCCCTTCATGTTGATAGCGCCAGTGTTAACCAGTGGGAACGTTAGGGAAGTTTACTTACCTGATGGGGAATGGGTTAACATGTGGACTGGGGAAGTACTAGGTAAAGGATTCCACATAATTGATGCGCCACTCGGTAAACCACCGGTGTTTCTTAGGAAGGGTTCACTCGTACCTATACAGGAGACTCAGGGTGTCTTAGGTATATTAACGGTGTTAGGTGATGGGGAGTTCAAGGTTTATGATGATGATGGGGAATCACCAACACCCACACCATCGATATTAGGCCTAAGGGTTAGTGGTGAATCAGTTACAATAGATAATTGGGTTAATCCAACGCCTCAATCACCCTCATCAATACTGCTTGAGGTTTACGTTAGCAAGGAACCAAGTAGCGTAACCATTAATGATACTGAAGTCGCCAAGGCTAAGTTTACTATGGAACCTGGACCACCATCATGGTACATGGATAAACTACTCTACGTTAGGACGATGACTGGGAGTAGGGTTAGAATAATTAACTAAGTAACCTTAGTCCTATGGATCCTGACCACAATCATGAATGCTACTATTGCTATAATTAAAGCCAGGGCTAGGTAATCAATGTACTTTGATATTAATGTTAACCCAGTCTCCCAGGCAGGGCCTAGGCTGAGGCCAATGTAGATTAATACTATGTTCCATATTGTTGAACCTATTATTGTGTAAACCATGAATAACCACACGTTCATCCTGGCTACTCCAGCAGGTATGGATATTAGAGCCCTAATGCCAGGTATGAATTTAGCTAACACTACAGATATACCGCCATATTTATTAAACCATTGTTCTGCGGCATCTAAGTGCTTCTTACTTATGCCAACATATCTGCCCAGCTTAAGGACAATACTATAACCAATGTAGTAGCTTAACAAGTATAGTATTAATGATCCCACTAAGCTGGCTATTGTTGAATCAATGAGCGCAGGTATTAAGCTAAGGTGCCCAATGTAAATTAAGTACCCTGTGAATGGTAATATGACTTCGCTTGGTATAGGTAGTGATAGGGATTCTAAAACCATGAGGATGAATAGCCCTACGTAACCCATGTTCTCCATTACGAATATTACATTTACCAGGGACTGTAAAACCACGGGTGAGCTTAATATTGTGCTTTTTAAATGTTGCTTTATTGGTAATATGTCTTGGATGTATTTATTTACTTACCTTTCGTTAAGTCTCTTAGTCATCTTTAAAATTGCATTAATTCTGCTTAATGTAGTTGGGTGGCTAAGGAAGATACGTTTAACCAGTGATGAATGTATTGACGGGTAGGTCACCTTAACTAAGGCTGTAGCTAATGATTCCTTATAACCACTACTTAATGCGTATAGGTCGGCCTTGGTCTCATTAATCCTACTTAAGGCAAGTGAAGTTACTACTGCCAGCAATGCTATTAATGTGTAAGCGGTTATAGTCACTATGGTTAATCCAGCCCTTGGTATTACATAGAGTAGCATCATTGCTGAGGTTAAGGAGTAGGCTACCGACGCCGCTAACGCCTTGTAAGTATCCTTATTGACTATGTGGCCTAATTCATGGTGAATCACCGCTTTTAACTCATCCTCATTAAGACACGCCACTAATTTAGTACTAACTACGATTACTTTATTAATAAGGTTCAACGAAACAGCATTACATTCAGGGGATGGAACCAGGTAAACGTTGACTCCTTTAATTGAAGGTACTAACACTCTCTCAATGCTAATGTTAAGTATCATTGAACCACCAATAGCTCTTAATCCTGATATTAATAATGCTAACTGATTCTTACTAATGCTTCTAATTGATGAAGCATAGGATATTAGCCTAGTAAGCGTGTCCTCAGGTACATCGATTGGTAATGTTGCCGTTACTTTAATTATGCTTGAGCCATTAACCCTTAGTTTAATCATACGTAGGAAGGAAACGTACGTGTAAGCTATATTAGTTAACAGTACCTGTGCTATAACAACTGTTAAGGTTAGTAATATGCCGTATTTAGTAAGTAGGAGGAATATGATTAAGGTTAGTATTGATGATGTGATGAATGATACTGCTGGATTCATTGTGATTGATGAACTAGGCCTAGTGGGTATCTTAACGTATTCTTCACCCTCATCCCTAAATAACATGACTAACTTTTTACCATTTCCAATAACCGTGTCCCTTAACATGATTTTACTGAACTCCTCAGCCTTTCTCCAATCACCGCGTATTCTAAGGGATCCATTAGTAACGGCTAAGTAGAACCTGGTGAAGTAAGCCTCAATACTAATGTCTGAGTTCAACGAATAAACAACGTAAAGTAGGCCATTACCATTCTTTTCGGCATTAGTGTTGAGGCTCCTCACTATGTCAGATACCTTAATTGAACCAAGCTTCATTAATGAGTCAAGTAGCTTACTGTACGCTCGCATTTACTAAGATACTGACGGAAGCCTTTTTAACTTGAACAGTCAAACATAATTAACGTGACACTGACGTATTACTGTACGTCAGTGTATTATCACTCAACTGCTATAAGGGGTTAAGGTATCCAGGTTAACTTATGGCTAGTGTTAAATTAATACGAGAAACCAGAATGAAGGTAACAACCCACAATAAGGCAGTACACATGAAGATAAGTGTGGTCACTAAGCTTAAGGAGTACGCATCCTCCTCTAAGGGAAACCTCATAACGGTTAGGCCAAGTAAGATAGCCCAAGAGATAAACACCGTAGGGAGGGTAACCAGGGCTGATGGGGTTGTTATAAGGAATTTCCTGGAGCAGTTAGTTGAGAGGGGGTACATGGAGGTTATTAAGAGGAGCGCTAGGGGTAAGGTATACGGAATACGAAAGGGGGGTGAATTCTGGAAGCTCTTAATGTCCCATAATCCTGAAGACATTCTTGACTTAGTAAACATAGAGGAGTAGAATCCTAAGTCTACAGCCGTAAAATATACGCAGATTCAAGTTTTTAAGCAACATGAACTACACCCTTCAAGTGAAGATGACGGGATGAACTGAATAGTGATGAGAACCCGGGCCTGAGATTGTCCTAATACTGCTATTAGCTAATAATGGTTTAATAATATGAAGTAGTACTTTTATTCTACATTTATGCTTAAATAATTAATAATATAAATGCTTAGTTTCACTGTAAAAATAACGAATAACGCATTAATGTTTAAAAACTCGGCATGTTAAGGTAAGTCTAATGGGCAAAATGTATGATGTGCTTATTGTTGGTGCTGGCACAGCAGGTTCATATGCAGCCTACCTAATGGCCAAGCAGGGATTAAGTGTAGCGTTAGTAGAGCGCAAGAGGGCTGAGGATGTTTTTAAAGTAACTGGCGATGCTATTGGGAAGCATCATATTGATGAGTTAACGAGAGCAGGTTTAAGCATCAGTGAGGATGTATTCATGATTAGGTACGAGGGTGCTGAATTATATAGCCCAGACTTAAGTGTTAAGTACTTTGTGGCAGGTGAGGGTTTCGGCTTAGATATTAGTAAGTGGGCTCAGTGGCTCATTAATATTGCCAATAATAGTGGTGCAGACATAATAGATAAGCACACAGTCTCAGCGCCAATAATCGAGGGGGGCTTTGTTAGGGGTGTTAAGGCAAGTAGGAGTGATGGGACCCAGGTTGAATTGAGGGCTAAGGTTACCGTAGATGCCTCAGGCGCCACTGGGGTTGTAAGAACCAAGTTACCTCCCCAATATAGGATTAGTGAACCACTACTACCTGAGGACGCCTCCTACGCCTATAGGGAGATTATTGAGGTTGATTATAGTATACCTAATCCGCAGAACATAAGGATATACCTTGATAACAACATATCGCCAGGTGGCTATTGGTGGTTTTTCCCCAAGTCAAATAGGGTTGCTAATGTGGGTTTAGGTATCTGGGGTAAGTTGGTTAAGGAAAACGGCTTAAACCCCAGGGTTAACTATGAGAGGTATCTAGTACCCTCACCCTATGTTAAGGGTAGGAAAATACTGCATGCTGGTGGTGGGATAGTGCCAACGAGGAGGCCACTAGCTAGTATGGTTGGTCCAGGGATTGTTGCAGTGGGGGATGCCGCAGTGGCGGTTAACCCAATTCACGGTGGTGGTATTGGACCCGCATTATTATCCTCAGAATTAGCCTCCAAAGCCATAGTTGAGGCCTTAGAGAAGGGTGACGTCTCGGAAACTGGCCTATGGAGGTATAACTTGGATTATCTAAATGCATACGGCATTAAGCAGGCTCAACTAGATGTATTTAGGCTAATGCTACAGACCCTTACTAATGAACAATTAAATAGGGGATTAAGGGCTAGGATACTTACTGAAGATGAAGTCTTGAAGATGTCAATAAGCGGTAACCTTGACTTAAGTAGTGGTAAGAAGGTGATCATGGCACTTAGGTTGCTTAAAGTCCCTGATGTAGCTAGAAAATTATCATTAGCATTAAGGTACATGAATGAAATCAGGAAAATATACGTCAATTACCCAAACAACCCCAGTGACTTAAATAACTGGTTGGTGGCGTTAATAGCTAAGTACAATGAGTATAGGCTTAAACTTAAACTACCCTTAATGACCATTTAGGTGATTTAATGGATCCAAGGGATCAATTAGTTAAGTACTTTGTTGAGTCATATAATAAGGGATTAAACACACTAATGGGTGGTAATGCAAGCATTAGAATTAATGACGAAGTATTAATAACACCAAGCAATGTACCTAAGACTGAGCTAGCAAGCAGTGATATAGTTAAGTTATCAATGAATGGTAGCATTATTGAAGGTACTAGGAAACCTTCAAGTGAATGGAGAATGCACTTGTCAATATATAGAGTAAGTGATTATACGGCGGTAATTCATGCACATGCTCCTTCCATAATAACACTATACTTAGCTGGGTTAAGCCTAAACCTTGATACTGTAAGTGAGGCTAAATCATATATACGTAAGGTTAGTGATGTGAAATTCATTAAGCCCGGCACCCAGGAATTGGCTGATGAAGTATCATTAAGGATTAAGGAGGGTGCTGATTTAATAGTTCTCAGGAATCATGGCGTAGTATCCGTTGGTTACTCACTCCCTGAAGCCTTGAATAAGATTGAGGTCGCTGAAGATACGGCCAAGATCTTACTTTTCCTATACTTAAGGCAACTAAGTGATGAATCCCTAAAGCCTAGATACTAGATAAAGTATTAGAATACCGCTTAAATTCATTACAGTTATAACTAATGCAGGTAAGGCGATGGTCGGCCCCATTCCGGCAACTGCCCAACTGTAGTAGGTTATGGTCATCACTATACTCTCCATGAGGAATACCACTGATACACCTATGAGCATCTTCCCGGTTCTAGTGAATCCAATACCTGTATAGTTCCTGATCATTAACCCAAGTATTAAAACTTGGATAATAGATAATGCTATGTTAATACCCCATAGGTAGCCCATTACTCATCACCCCCAGAATCCTTTAAACCAATAATCCTAACAACATTGATTAAAATACTCCATTTATCATTAAGCTCATCACTTATTAGATATGGTGCACCATATCCATCACCAGCCTTAGTAACTAAACCATTCCTCTCCAGTATCTCCAAGTGATATATAACAGTCCTATAGTTAACATTCAAGAACTTGGCTAATTGGTTAGGGTTCATTGGTCTCTCCCTAAGAGCCTTAAGAATCTTATACCTCATTAAACCACCCCTAGAGCCACCTATTAGCCAAATCAACAATCTCCTTAAATCCTTATCGTAACCAATCATTATCAGTTTATTGCTCGTTAGTAGTTTATAAGCATTTATCCTTCTCATGCCGTTTAACCCTAATTAATGACACTTAATAATCTTTTTCACTAATTTATTACAATTCTAGAAACTGACTCATTGAGTGTTTGATTTATAATAAAAACTGAATAAAGTTTATTTATACGTTAATGCAATGATGCATCATGGATGCCAAATCCATTAGACTTACAGTTGCCATAGTGGCAGCAATAGTTGGGTTCGCCTTAGCCGGCTACTTAGCCATAAGGCCACCCATTACTATAACATCAACAGTAACTAGTACAATAACATCACCAGTGACAACAACAGTAACTACGACTACTACAGTGCCAGCTACGGTGACCACAACAGTCATGCCGCAGTCATCAAGTATGGCTCCTGAACTAATACCAGTTGGAGTTAGGACGATAATGGTTGACGCGGCTAAGGGGGCAACATTAAGGTTGGGCAACATAATAGTTATAATTAGGCCAGGGACTTACGTTATGACTCCAAGCGGACAGATGCTAAGTTCCTACAACTTCTCAATAATAGATTATGAACTTGTTAATATTGGATCACCAATGATGGGTGGGGAACCAGTCTTCGCTTTCGCATATGCGGTCAATGGTAAAGTATCACCAGGCTATACCTTCGTCAACCAGGAAGGTAAGCCGTATGCTGTAGTTACAGTGGTTAGAATGCCTAGTACTTGGACATCCTGGACCTGGTTAGGCTTTACACAGGAGTCTAATGGTACATTAGTTGGTGGTCACTACGTATTTATTGACTCATGGGCTTATGCAGGTTCTGGAATATTCGTCAATTACCAGTTTGTCAAGCCAGTACCATGGGTATTCGTTAATACTGGTATGCCAGCATCATCACCGGTCGTTTACACAAAGCCCACTACACCTAACTCAACTGAGGTAACCACCATGACTCCTGAATTAATACCAGTAGGTATTGGTACATTAATGGTTAATGCAACCCAGGGAGGTGCCGTGGCGGTTGGTAACATTCTAGCTATAATACTACCTGGTACATACGTTAAGACTCCTAGTGGCCAGATTCTGAAGGAGTATAATTTCAGTTTAGTTTACCAAGCAATAATGAATATACCACCGTTAAACATGAGTGGAGTGTATTACTGGCCATTGTTTTCATACGCCTTTGCCGTTAATAATCAAATCAACGCGGGTTATACCTTCGTTAATGCAAGTGGATCACCAGTGCCTGTGCTTACTATTGCCTTCTTACCATCATGGTTCACTTCATGGACTTGGCTAGGGTACGTGCAATTGCCTGATGGCACGTTACTAGGTGGTAAATACACGTTCCCTAACCCATGGATACCTGGGGACGATTACATAGTTAATGTAGTCTTCATAAAGCCAGTGCCTTGGGTATTCTTAGCTGTGGAACATGGCTACGTTAACATGACCAGTACCACAACGACCACTACAACATCATCCAGCAGTGGGGGAAGTTGATACGTGTGGGGATAATAATTAACATTTAAGGAACCGATAATTAGCCTCAAACATTTTTAAATTCATAATTCTTCAATAGGATTATACCTTAATCATATTCAATGCCTTATCAAGAATTACCCTAGCTAACTCCCTTTTATGCGCTGGACCAATCTTCACGTGGGATCCCTTTTTATCAATAATGTGGTAAGTATCCATCATTGTACCAAAGCCTAATTCAAATACATCATGTGCAATAACCATATCCCATGATCCTTCCTTCATCCTATTTAATGCCCTTCTTAATAAGTCATCTTCACCCACATTAACCTCAGCCTTATAACCCACAACTACTGTACTTGGGGAGGCAGCCTTAGCGTCATTAATAATCTTGGGTGCCTTAACCAGGGTAATTGCAACATTCTCAACATCACTGCTTAACTTACCCTTAACCCTATCCCTAACGTAGAAGTCTAATGGCGCAGCGGCGAAAATTGCCATATGTATTTGCCTACTCTTCAATAAATTTATTACGGCATCACGCATATCTAATACACTTGTTACATTAATAACCTTGATACTGCTTGGATACCTTATGTTAACTGGCCCTGATATTACATAAACCTCAGCACCCCTTGCAGCAGCCTCTCTAGCAATGTAATAACCAGTTAATCCACTACTTGGTGTAGTAATATACTTAACATCATCTATGTATTCCCTGGTTGGACCTGATGTAACTAATACCCTTAATCCACTCATGTTTTTAGGTGATGTTAAATCTATGGTGGATTCAATAATTTCATCAGTAGGCGGTATTTTGGCCTTACCTTCCTCAATAACTGGCTCAATGAAGTTTACGCCAAGATTTCTTAATTTCTCCACATTACCTTTTACAATTGGGTTACTCCACATGTTGAGGTTCATGGCTGGAACCATTAGTATTGGCTTACCAGCACCCATAGCAACTGTTAAGCATAGTGATACTGGTGAATCAGTTATACCACCGGCAACCTTACCTATTAGGTTAGCTGTCGCTGGCGCTGTTACAATTACATCAGAGTTGGCGCATATGTTGACATGCTCAGCGTAACCACTTAACTCTGTCAATGGACTATTGCCAGTGGCCCACTGCATTATTAGTGGGTTTAATAGTCTTGAGGCGGTCTTACTCATGAAAACAGTCACGAATGCTCCATGCCTAATTAATCCCCTTGCAACGTCAGGTATCCTGTATATTGATACACCACCAGTGATAGTTAGTACTATTCTCTTACCGTCAAGTAATTTACTTAAGCTGCCTCTAATGGTCTCAACATTCTCACTCACGCTAGAGCGTTAATATGGCCTTTAATAAGAATTAGCATCATTATTACCAGAACGATAAATTTATTTAGTTTCTATGCGGTAATTAATGCCTAATGATAAGTACTGACGGCGTATTAATAACGCTCGCATTAATCATCTTGATTGGTTACGTTGGAGATTACCTATTCAGGTTAACTAGGGTACCTGAGGCAGTAATATTAATGCTCATAGGTGTATTACTCGTACCCATTGGACATGTTATCCCCGTGAAGTATGTTACGTTACTTAGGGATTTAGCCCCCCTCTTTGGTGATATAGCCCTAGTAATGATAATGTTTGATGGTGGACGTAGGATAAGCTTCAGGACCCCAATATCATCAAGTGGCCTTGGTTTAGCATTAGCAACCCTAGATGTAGCCATACCATCCGTACTCTTAGCCGTTGTAATGTACTCCTTCTTCAACTGGCCTCTTGTGTACGGTGCAATACTAGGCGCAATACTAGGTGAAACAACCACAACCGTTATTGTACCATTAGCCACTAGGTTAGTTATAAATGATGAAACTTACAATACCATAGTTATAGAGGCTACGTTTAACTCAGTTGTATCCATTCTATTCTTTTACCTCCTAACCATACTTCTAACAGGGCATTTCTCAATCTTATCCTATACTAGGTATGTTATATCCTACTTCAGTATTGCAGTATTCCTAGGCTTAATCGCAGGCATGCTGTGGTTACTGGCGTTAAACTGGATTAGGAGTACTAAGGCTTATGTGGTTACAATAGGGATAGCCTTCCTACTCTATGGTATAGTTGACTTACTAGGCGGTGCAGCAGTTGTTGCTGTCCTCATATTTGCAGTAATCATAGGTAATCACGAAGTCATAAGTGAATACATGGGGTTAAGGCTCAACATCAGTGAAGAGAGACTTAACATAGTTGAGAGCGAGTTGGAGTTCCTAGTTAGGACATTCTTCTACGTCCTAATAGGCATGATCTCAATAATATCACTATACTATGCGCTTTTAGCATTAGTGGTCACTGGGGTTCTCTTAGCCATTAGGTACATTGAAATATTCTCAGTAGTTAGGGATAGTAAAGCATCTAATTTACTATTTGCCCTAGCTCCAAGGGGTTTAACGGCGGCGGTATTGGCCAGTATATTCCTTAACATGAATTATCAACCATACTCAAGCTACATATTTCTAGTAACCTTCATGGTCATAATATTCACTAATATTGTCTCAAGTGGGTTACTATCAATTATGGTTAAGGCATCAGTGAAGAGTGAGGAGCAAAAAGTAGAGTAACCATTGGGGGAAGTAAGGTTTTTAACACCAACTATCCACTGAGGTTTAATGAGTATTCCAGGTGAGACTGAACAAAGGATTGTCTGCCCATACTGTGGTTTAACAGACTGGGTTCTAGTTCAACCAATTAATAGGAGGGATAGTAGAGGGTTCCTAGTGAGCGTCATGCTCTGCAAGTGCAATAACTGTGGAAGAGTGTTCTATTTATTTAAGTATAGGTTTAGAAGCATACCGTATAAGCTTGAAAACCTGGCTGCCTAATGTTAATTCAACGTTTACTACAATGTGATTACATTATAGATGATGGTTGAAAGAGATAGCACTAATGTTTTAAGAGTAAGGTTTATATAATGTTAATTAATCTAACTAATCATGCCTGAAATACCACTAGCTCCCATAGAGAGAATCTTCAAAAAAGCAGGAGCAGAGAGAGTCGGAGAGGATGCAGTGATTGCGTTAAGGGATGTGCTTGAGAACGTAGCTTACGAAGTTTCAGTTAAGAGCATTGAACTGGCGAAGCATGCTGGTAGAAAAACAGTAAGCGCGGATGACGTTAAGGCTGTTGTAAGGATTTTCAGGTGCATTAACTTATCATGAACGTTAAGGTACCCTACGTACCAACCCCAACGTCGGTAGCCATGGAGATTATTAGACGGGCTAAACCACAGCCGGGTGAAGTAATTGTTGATGCTGGAGCAGGGGAGTGTAACATTGTCATTGAGGCCGCAAGAATATTTGAATTAATCGGATTAGGTGTGGAGAGGGATCCAGTACTCGTTAAGAGGTGCCTTGAGAAGATTAATGCGGAGGGCTTACGTGGGAGAGTCTACGTTGTATGGGGTGATATCTTTCAATTTAATTACTCAATAGCCGACATAGTTTACCTGTACCTAGGAACTGATGTTAATAAGGAGCTTGCGCCCATACTGTTCAACACACTTAAGAGGGGAGCGAGGGTAGTCTCTCATGATTTTGAAATACCAGGTTATAGGCCTGTTGAGTCAGGTTCAGTAAAGGGGCCCTTAAGGGAACATAGGTACTACCTGTATATTAAAACCTAGTGAATTCAAGCCTAATCCTCACCGTTGAATTTTGATTCTAGAATCCTCCTAATCATCAACATACTTGAGGATGAAAGCCCACTTAGCTTAATGGGCCACTGCCTATAGTTATTTAACGCATTCAATGGTGTTCCATAGATTTTAAGTAACTTGACTGCTCTCTTAACCCCTATTCCTGGTAATGATGAAAGTAGGGAAACCTGCATATAACTGGTTGATTCACTCTTCCTCCTATTACTTATCTTAATTAAGCCGGGTGACGCCAATGCAAGGGAGTAAAGTGCCTGAGCTGTATCCCGCTCATCCCTGGCCCAAAGGATCCTAAGCCCACTCCTACTTACCTTAACTAAGGCTCCAATTAACGCACCCCTACTAATGCCCCTCATCGATACTGTCGACCATAAGTCACCCTCGATGATTATGTAGGGTTCTTGGTAAGACTCAATTAGGTTACTGGCCTGCTGAAATAACCTACCGTCAATAATAGAGTTAATTAAATCCATAGTCCTCTTACGCTCCACAGCAACCTCGCTTGAAACCACGTAATCACCAACAGTTAAAGTGGATACTAGCACACTGCATCCAAGCTCCTTTAAAGCACTTATAACTGCTTGAGCAGTCTCATGCTCCCTCGAATCCACAACAATACTACACCCCAATTTAGATCAGGCGTGATCCCTCATGTGGGTTTAAATAAGTTTAACAATTAGGAAAACAATGTAGGTAATCATGAAGCCCCGGCCGGGATTCGAACCCGGGACCTCCTCATTACCAGTGAGGCGCTCCGCCAGGCTGAGCTACCGGGGCTATGCGGACCTTGCATCACTGATTCCCGTATTTTTTAAATTTTTCCCATTAAGTAGACCTTACCTACACTTATTGATCATGGTGCAAAACTGAGTAAGTGTACATGTGATTTTAAGGCGTATTAAGGTGAGGTTATTTTATTAACCGAATAGTGAGGCAAGGCTCTCCAATGTTTCCTCCTCCTTCTTCTCCTCAGCCTTCTTCTCCTCTGCCTTAGCCTCAGCCGGCTTAGCCTCGGCTGCCTGAGGTGCTGCCTGTGGGGCAGCTGATGGTGCAGTAACTGGTACTGCCGCCGCTGTCTTTATTGCCTCATCTATGTTAACCTCCTTTACTGCTGAGACTAGGGCCTTAACCTTAACTTCATCTACCTGTATACCTGCTGATTGAAGTATCTTAGTTACATTATCCTCCGTTATTGGTTGCTTTGCGTAGTGCAGTAGTAATGCTGCATACACGTACTCCATAACCACCTTTACTGAAGAGCCTTTTTAAAGCTAACCACAATGATTGTTCGACTACTATTTATTACTATATAATATATATTTAATTATATTAATTTGTGAGAAAGATTTATAAAACTTAGTAGACTAACCTCCCGGTAGCTATGCAGATGCTAATTAGTGATACTAGGGAATTAATAATACTCGGTAGAGGAGGCCAAGGTGGGGTAACTGCCGCTAGAATAATAGTGTCCGCAGCCGCTAAGGATGGTAAATGGGGCCAAGCAATACCGGAATTCGGCGCTGAGAGGAGGGGGGCTATTGTTAAGTCTTATGCGAGAATATCAAGTAAACCAATAATTACCCATAGTGGAGTAAAGAAGGCTGACGTACTATTAATCCTATCACCAGATATATTGAAGCTTGTTAACATTAGTGAATTAATGAAGGGACAGGACTCAGTCATAGTAATTAATTCACCCACAGCGGTGAGGACAGGCTACAGGACATATTGGGTTGATGCGACTGGGATAAGTGAGAAGTTAGGCTTAGTAATGGCTGGTTGGCACATAGTGAGTACACCAATATTGGGCGCATTCGTTAGGGCTACTGACTTAGTTACATTGGATTCGGTGATATCATCAATAAGCGAATTTATTGGGAGAGGCGACTACGTTAAATTGAACATTGATGCTGTAAAGATGGGGTATAGTATGGTTAAGGGTGATTAAATGTGAACAGCGTGCACACTAAGTACTTATTATCAAGGCCAGCCATGGGTGCTGGCGGTAAGACAGGGACATGGAGGATACGTAAGCCTATTGTTAACCTGGATAAGTGCATTAAATGCGGCCTATGCTGGCTTTATTGCCCAGAAAACTCAATAGATTGGCTTGAGGATAAGACCGTGAGTATTAATTATGATTACTGTAAGGGTTGTGGTATATGTGTTGATGTTTGTCCAGTTAAGGCGATTACAATGATTGACGAGCGGGTGGTTTAAGTGATCAATCAGCAGAATGTAATTAGTAGAGGGGTTAGGAAAATAATGGTTGGTGATCATGCGGTTGCCGAGGCTGTTAAGATGGCTAGGGTAAACGTGGTTTCAGCATACCCAATAACACCCCAGACGCTAATAGTTGAGAAGTTAAGTGAGATTATTGATAAGGGTGAGTTAAAGGCAGACTTCATAAGGGTTGAAAGTGAATTCGCAGCCTTAGCATCAGTATACGGAGCATCAGCCGCAGGTGCAAGAGCCTTCACTGCTACTTCAAGCCATGGGTTATTCTACATGTATGAGATGCTTTGGTGGGCTGCAGCATCAAGACTACCACTAGTCATGGCTGTGGTGACTAGGACACTTGGACCACCGTGGAACATTCATGATGAACACACTGACCTATTAGCAATAAGGGATAGTGGATGGATTATAGGTATGGCATCAAGTGTACAGGAGGTTTTCGACATGACCCTTACGGCTTTTAGGATAAGTGAGGATGAGAGGGTACTATTACCAGTTGCAGTGGGGCTTGATGGATTCGTGTTAAGCCATACCACCGAACCCATTTACGTCCCCTACCAGGAGGATGTGGATGCTTGGTTACCGCCAAGGAACCCTAAGGTACCTTACGTTATTGAACCTGGTGGTGAACCAATAACGCTAGGTAACTTACCTAAGTCTGACTTATACCATGAGTTACATAAGGCTTATATGGATGAGTCAATGAGTGAGGCTAAGAGAGTCATAGCTGAGGCATATAATGAATACGGTAAGTTAACCGGGAAGGATTATGAACCATTAGTTGAATGCTATAGGTGCAGTGACGCTAAGTACCTTGCAGTAACCATGGGTGCGTGGAGTGGGGATGCTGAGGTTGCTATTGATGAGTTAAGGAATGAAGGATACCAGGTGGGGCTTATTAGAATCAGGTACATTAGGCCATTCCCTGATGATGAGGTTTCAGAACGCGTCAACGGGGTTAGGGGGGTTATAGTGTTTGATAGGGATTATTCAATGGGCTTTGGAGGAATATTGGCAGGTGAATTAATGGGCTTAGTGCCGAGTAATGTATCATTTAAGGGTGTTGTAGCAGGCCTAGCTGGTGTTGATGTATCACCTGGTGAATTCCGTACCATTATAAGGGACTTCATTAATGAAACTGAAGCTAATGGTATCATGAGGATTAGGAAGTGGTGGTACATACCTAACACTAATGGGGGTGATTAATCATGGTGACTATGAGTGAACTCCACAAATACGGTAGGACTAAGGTAATAATGCCTGGTACAGCGGCATGCCCAGGTTGCCCACTTCAAATAGGCTTGAGGCAACTAATCATGGCGCTGGATGGTAAGTTAACCCTTATCATACCGGCCGGGTGCTCAAGCGTAATACCTGGCGTGGCACCATACACATCATTCACAGTACCTGTTATACACGTGCCCTTTGCCTCAAGTCCTTCCGTAGCTAGTGGTTTAGTTAGGGCGCTTAGAGCTAGAGGTATTGATGGCCACGTGGTTGTTTGGGCTGGTGACGGGGCAACGGCCGACATAGGTTTCGCAGCCTTAAGTGGAGCTGCCTACAGGAATGAGGACATTATTTACGTTCTAGCAGATAATGAGGCATACATGAATACTGGTATCCAGGCCAGTGGAACTACGCCCCAGAAGGCTTGGACTACAACATCCCCAAGGGGGAAGACTGAGGGAAAGAAGAACGTTGCATTAATCATGCTTATGCATAAGATACCCTACGTAGCTACAGCTAGTATAGCTTACCCAATAGACTTCATTGATAAGGTCAGAAGAGCAGCTTCAATAAAGGGTTTCAAGTTCATACACCTTCATGCGCCATGCCCTCCAGGCTGGAAGTTCCCTGACGATTACACAGTTAAGGTGGCTAGGTTAGCCGTGGAGACTGGGGTGTGGGTGCTTTGGGAGTATTACCAAGGTAAGTTAACCATTAGTCCACCCAGCGCTCCGTATAGGGATAAGCAGAGGCGTAAGCCTATTGAGGAGTACCTTCGTATACAGGGTCGTTTCGCCCACTTGAGTAAGGATGATATTAATGAGATTAAGGCCATGGTTGATCAGGAGTGGGATACGTTAATGAACCTAGTTAACGCGCTTAATTACCATGCTTAGCCATTAATTAAGACTTTAAGCTTTAAAAACAGGTAAAGGAGCGAACATGCATGAAAGCTATCGTGGTTAAGCCCCCGAAACCTGGGGTGGAAATTAGGGATTTAAGTCAAGTAGTTAGGCATGGTTCGGGTACTGTTAAGGTGAGGATTCTTGAAAATGGCATATGTGGTACTGATCGTGAGATAGTGAGAGGTGAGTTATCCACAGCTAGACCACCGGAGGGTAGGGATTGGCTTGTCCTGGGCCATGAGGCCTTAGGTATTGTTGAAGATTCAAGTGACCCAAGGTTTAAGCCAGGTGACTTAGTGATGCCCATTAATAGGAGGAGTTACCATGGTAAGTGCCCTAACTGCCTTATAGGTAGGCCAGATTTCTGCGAAGCCAATGAGTTTGTTGAGGCGGGTATTATAGGAATGGATGGTTTTATGGTTGAGTACTGGTATGATGATCCAAAGTACTTGGTTAAGGTGCCTAAGAACTTAGCTGATATAGCAATAATGGCTCAACCCCTCTCAGATCTTGAGAAGTCCGTAGAGGAGATACTTAATGTTCAGAGGAGGTTAATTTGGACTTGCGATGATGGAACCTATAATTGCAGAAGGGGCATAGTCTTCGGCACAGGCTCCACTGGAATATTAATTTCACTACTGCTTAAAACAGTGGGGTTTGAGGTGTATGTTGCTAATAGGAGGGATCCGCTTGAGAATGAGGCTAAGATAACTGAGGAGGCTGGTATAACTTACTATAATTACTCTAAGGATGGTTTAGATAAGCTTAAGGCAATGGGCTTTGACCTAGTTGTAGACACTACTGGTGCTTCCGCATCATTGATTGGGCATGAAGTTGAGATGCTTAAGCCAAATGGCATATTAGGCCTATTCGGCTTCCCAGCTGAGGGGGAGTTAACGTTAAGGTATGATGTCATACAAAGGTTCATCTATAAATCCAATGCAATAGTAGGCCTAATAAATGGGCAAAAGCCCCACTTCCAACAAGCTCTTGCCCACCTAGCCCAGTGGAAGTCCATTTGGCCTACTGTGGCTAACTCTTTAATATCGAGGATAGTTGACGTTAATGATGATAAGGAGCTAATGCAGGTTCTTAACCATAAGGAGAAGGGGGAGATAAAGGTTAAGATAAGGTGGAGTTAATCACTTTATTTCCCTAAGTCTCTCACCTAATAAGTCCTCAAGTTTGCTTATTATTAAGTTGAGAACCTTAACGTATGGTTGCTTTTCCTTAGTCACTAACATACCTGCACCCTCATGACCACCACCTTCACCACCCAATTCCTCGGCTATTTTACTTAGAATTACGGCAACGTTAATTGACCTTGACCTTGCAATAACCCTTAATTCATCACCGTGGTC
The DNA here is from genome assembly GCF_023256255.1 of Caldivirga sp. Classification (NCBI taxonomy): domain Archaea; kingdom Thermoproteati; phylum Thermoproteota; class Thermoprotei; order Thermoproteales; family Thermoproteaceae; genus Caldivirga; species Caldivirga sp. The sequence continues at coordinate 19,764 of NZ_JAGDXD010000055.1, forward strand.
AGACACTACGAAGACAGCATCGCAGCCAATATCAAGGAGCTTACCGGCAACTAAGCCTTCGTAGGCGTTTACATTAGTTACACAAACTATCATTGACCCAGCCCTATATGGTATAAGCCTTATTGAACCCTTAATTAGGGCTATTTTAGCGGAGTCATCGAGTTCCCTAACTAGTAACGCTAAGGCATCCCTGTAATTAACTCCACTAACCTTAAGTAACCAGGCCACTGTTTCAAAGGTTCCCTGAGTAGCTCTACTAAACCTATTTGTTTCACTTAATATGGCCGCTAAGGTTAACTTAACCATTAATTCACTGGGCGTGTAACCCATCTCCCTCAAGGCATTGATTACCACTTCGACTGTTGATGGTGATTCAGGATTAATGAACTCTAGGTCACCCCTAATCCCCCTAACCTCATGATGATCAAACACTACTACCCTGCTACCCTGGCATATTTCAACTTCCAATTGAGCCTTATTCGCCACATCAAACATTATTGTTAAGTCACCGCAGGTACAGGTTTGAGAACAATCAAGCGTAATACCTAGCCTGTTAAGCACTTGCTTAGCCTCCTTATCAGCATTACAATTGTTAGCAAGGCAGCTTAACTTACCTAGACTATTTAAGTAATCCCTGAATAATAACGCTGAAGCAAGCGAATCTAAGTCAGGGTTCCTATGCGTTGCTAGTATTATTCTTTGCGAAGTCTCAATTAACTTCTTAAGTTCACTTATCACTAATCACGGTTCAACTAAACACTTAAAAATCAAACCCTAAGTAAATATAATTGTGGTAGCTTTTATTGAATCCACGGTTAAGGATTACGTGAAATTACTTGACGAGAGGATAAGTAAGCTACGGGAACTTTCAAGTAGATTAAGTAGTAAAATATCTGATACTAACATTGAGAGCACTAGGCTAGGTGTTTTAAGGTTTGAGAACAGCGAAGTACTAATAGTTAATGGTAGTGATAATGAACAGTTAACCAGCGCATTATTCTTTATTCAGAAGCTAGCTAATCTCCAGGAGAAAATATATACATTAGTTAAGAATGACCTAAGTAAGATTTCTGATGATAATATTAAGATTGCGGTGATTGAACCCTTAGGTTTACCCACAAGGATAATTATGGTGCCCAATAATGTTACCACTAGTGGTTAATACTGATGAACTTAGAAAGCATAGGCAAAGAATAGAGGAACTACACTCAGCAATAAGGGTTAGGCCAATTAGTATTAATTGGAGTATAGTGAACACTATTAATAAGGCTCTCTCCGTTAAGAGTGATGAAAAGAAGATTATCTCTAGAGGTGATAAGAGATCATTTAAGATTGATGATGTTGAAGTAGTTGTAGCCGACACTGTAAGTGTAGCGAGCAGCTACATGAGCATATACAGTACCTATGCAGTAAACATGATGAGGATAAGTAATGTTATTGAGAATATTATCAACGGTAATAAATCACTCATATACATTGATCCATTCACAGGTACGGCAATAATAATATTAAATCACCCAACTAAGGTACCACTAGTTGACACAGAATCATTAAAGAACACTATTGATTCATTAATGATACTTAACATGGGTTATGTTGAGAAAGGCGAAATCACTACCACTCAGTTTGATTCCAATATTGATGTATCACCAATATTGGAATCATTATCGAGCAAATCGGATTCAGTATACATTGATGTAGATGATGATGTTTACTACATTATTAGGAAATACATGCACCATGAGAAGTAGTGTCTTTAAAAACTGTATAATAATTACTGCCTACCCTCCTCACTATCTTCACTTGAGGATTCCTCCTCGCCAGGTAGCTTCATTAACCTTATCTCCCTCTTTGCCTGCTTACTTAACTCACCTTTAAATCTACCTATGAGTGAATCAATTATAACCATTAGGTTCTTAGAAGCTTCAATATCAGGGTACTTCAGCAGGAAGGGAGTTCCTGTATTATTAGCCTCGCTTATGCGTGGATCAAGAGGTATCTCGCCTAGGAATGGTACATTAGCCTCCTCGGCTATTCGTTTCCCCTCAGGTTCACCAAATACGTAATATGTCTTGCCTGTGTCTGGGCAAGTGAAGCAACACATGTTCTCAATAACACCAATCACAGGTACTTTAACCTTCCTAGAGAAGTCAATAGCCTTCTTAACTATTCTACCTGAAACATCCCCTGGAGCGGATACAATTATGCTACCTGTTAATTGACCACTGAGGGCTTGAGCTATGGTTAATGGTGCATCACCAGTACCTGGAGGTAAATCAATCATCATTACATCTAAGTCACCCCAATCCACCTTAGAGAGGAAATCCTCAATAGCTTTAGTTACCAAGGCCCCTCTCCATATTACAGCTGAGTCTTCACTTGGAAGTAGGAAATCTATCGACACAACCTTAATGTTCAACGGGCCAGTGGCCGGTATTATTAAATCCCTCTTATCATCGTAGTAAAGTGGACTACCCACAAGCCCCAGTAGCTTAGGTATTGTAGGCCCATAAATATCAGCATCAAGAATCCCAACCTTTAACCCCCTCAGGGCGAAGCCAACCGCTAATGAAGCAGTAACAAGGCTCTTACCAACCCCACCCTTACCGCTCATGACCGCGAACTTAAGCTTAACGTTACCTGCACCGAAGCCCAACTTAATCTGCTGCTTCTGGGGTTGCTGAACCTTAACGTTAATATTAGATTTATTACTCATTAATGATCAGCCAACTAACCCCTTATAAATCCTTCCACATATCGAATCCAAGAGAAAATGCGTCTAGTATAATAGGTTAATTCAATTTATTATTTAAGGTAAATTTAAGCAACCTTAGAATTCCGGGAGAAAAACTTAAAAAATAATGTAACCGGCATGTTAATGAGGGCCCGTAGCTTAGCCTGGTCAAAGCGCCCGGCTGATAGCCCAGCGTTAGAGACCGGGAGAACGTGGGTTCGAATCCCACCGGGCCCACTAAATTAATATTGAGGAATTTCACATAACTTTAAGCATAACCTGAGAATCAGGGAATTGAATTAACATCGATGGGATTATGTTAATGAGACAATAACAAGGCTAGATGCAGTAGAGAATGCGCATTATTATGCTCCTAACACTCTTCTAATAGCCTCCTTATATAATGGTGCTTGCCAAGCATTATCCTTACCTACACCTATTTCAAGATCCTTCTCAGGTGGTGGGGTATCTATCCATAAGTGACTTAATCTTTCAGGTATAGTATCAACAATTAAGTTTAAATCAACTAACCTATCCATTAATGGTATTCTCTCTCTCATTAGAAGAGTATCAGGATCCTCCACAGCCTCCTTAAGCCACTTCCTCTCTTCAGGCAGTAGTGATGATGTAAAGGCTTTAAGCCTCTTATCATTAATAATCCTCATTAATACAGCTTCAACGTTCCACCTAGCCTCATAGAGTTGACCTAATATTTTCGGATTTCCACCAGTTAGCCTCCAAGTCTCCTCGAAATCGGGCTTGCTTCCTGGTATATGCTCGTAGAGTTGTTTAAAGCCTTCCTTACTCATGTTCCACATGGCATCTAAATAAGCCCACCTATGCCTACCAATCTCCCTTCTAGACAAACCCTCACTAGTGGCAGCAACAGTAACAATGACATCGTAATCAGCCGGTGGATACTCAATTAAACCAAGTATCCCTTTAACATATATGGCAGCCTTATCAATACCTATGGCTTTAAAGACATCATCAACCAACACAGCAACTCTTCTTTTCCTTCGTTTCAATGCCTCTTTGACGAATTCTAGAGCTAATGTTGCAAGTCGCACTTGAGCAACACCAAAGACCTCTGCAGCGGCTTCAGTTAATTGCTTAATAAGATCCTTCATGTCAGTATACGCTGTAAACTCCTGATGAAGAGGATTAATGTAAGTTACTTCGAACCCTAATTCCCGCAGAAGCTCCGTGGATTGCTTAAGCCAGGCAGATTTCCCACAACCCTCAGGGCCGTAAACCACATGAACCACAGCCATACCATGTTCAGCCCAATACTCAATACGCCTAAGCGCCAAATCCCTATCAGTGAATTCAACATTAAAGCCAGGAATTAGCGGAAACTCAAGTCTCTTCACGCAGTAATTACTGTAAAGTCATTAAAAATACTTTCCCTACCCTAAGCTACTGAATTAATATCATTATCGCTGGATAAAACTGAAACCTCCACTAAACTATGTCCAAGTTATTATATATTCTAAGTCTTTTAAGAATTATTTTTAACATTATGGAAAATAACTTGAAGAGTACTGATAATTACTTAACTTAAATATATTTATTTAAAGATTCCTATACCCTAACCCTAATTCTGAACTCATCTCTCAAATAAATCCTGAGATAGAGAGCTTAAATACCTTTATCATATAATACTGAAGTTAATGTAATGTGAAGACTATTGGCTTCACTATTTAGGTTAAGTTATGGTTATTGTTGCTTGTTCTTGGATTCTTTGCCTTGGGAGTATATTAGGTTCATTAATGTGTCCCATTCACTCTTAGTTAAGCTTGACCACCATCCTTGATATGGTGGTGTTAACTGTACCCTTGGTGGTGTTGGTTCCTCCCCCTTAAGTATCCTTAGTGCTTGGTAGTAGTGTGGTGATGGTATTGGTCCGTTTAGTATTGGGTCATTTGTTTCCTTTAGGAAGCCGTAAAGCCTACTGAGGAGATCTTTTAACACGCTTTCATATTCGGGGTCTCTTGAAACATCATGTAACTCAAGGGGATCCCTCTCAAGATCATAGAGCTCAACAAATTCATTAGGTGTGGTTATCTCATCAACAACAACCTCATGGGCTGGGCTGAGCTTAGAGTCTATTGCAGCATCAGCAGTGTCCTGGGCTTCGAAATGCATTATGAGTTTAAACCTACTGGTCCTAATAGCCCTAATCGGATCATACCTCTCATGGTAAGTCTTCTCAGCGTAGACAGCATCCCTAACACTGGATACTGAACCCTTAAGTAAAGGCATTAGACTAACGCCCTGAACAATGATGCAACAACCTGCTGAAGCATAGGGTCAGGCTTAGGAATACCTAGGAATGCGGCGTATTGGGGATACTTAACCCATAGCGAACCATTAATAATAGCCTCAGCCAAAGGAGGGGTAATACCCCTTGGTGCAATAAGATCCCAGGTGGCTATTACTTGTAACATGCTGTATGCCCCATTGCCATAGCCTCATGTCATGACCTCAAGCTCATAAGTCAACCAAGGATAATGATCAAGAATATAGCCTTGGAATAGCCAATTCGGATCCATTAACTCAACCCTATACTCATAGGGCTCAAGCTTCTCGAAGAATGGTATTGTTGGTACGAAGTAGTGGAACCATGAGAAAATAACCTCCAAGGCTAGGTCGTAGTCTGATGTTCCTGGGTATGTCGCGTATAGGAGTGTTTGCCAACTTGTTAAATTAATGTATCCGAATGTTGAATTAATACACCGAACTATGGTTGCATTAGGTAACTCCACTGTGTTGAATGGGGTGTGCGCAATAGGCACATTAACTGGTGTGCATGTGCCATTGGGCCATAGTAACCCCATGTACCTGGAATATCATTCCATGCACTACTATATGCGAAATTCACTGGAGCAACCCAGCCGGCGGTCTGATACTGGCCACTGGAAATATTTGGTGTGTACCAGTACCCATTAACCTTCTTGAAGCCTAAGCCCTCAAGTATTTCAGCAGCCTTAGTCACATTGTACTCACACGGTATTATAAACTACCTAACGTCGGATGGGAATGTTGCCATTGAAGTAGGTGATACTGGTTCAGGGTAGTAACTTGGTAATGTTATGGCTAAGCCCCATGAAGCAGCCACAGCAGTCCTATTAATAACGTCGCATAGAGCCTCCCTAACCTGAGGAATATTGTATGGGTAAATCCTCGGATTGGGTGAAATGTCAACATTATTGAATGATGGTATTACGAAGGAGGACCAGCCTGGAGTCTTATTCAATGTTGCTAACTGGGATTGGGATAAGTATATCCACCCATAACTAGCCTTATTGACAAGCATTGCACTCAACGCCTGCGTATTACCACCAATCTCCCATAATGTTGCCGTTGGTGGGTAGTAGCCCCATGTTGCGAATGGGAAGATTCTATACCATGATGCTAATAGTGGTACATCATTGAAGTACATAGGCTCTAACGCGTAATTAACGTATGTTGGGTTTATCGACGTCATGTAGTATGGGGAATAACGCCCAGTATGGTGGTGTGAATTTCGTTATGTTATTGGCGAATAGTGATGCTTGGGTAGCATTCATTGTCTTCAACTCATCCACAATAGGCCTCCACGCTTGCCATGGTGCGTCTATCCAAGTCGTCAGTAGGATTATCCACCTTGTCGGACTCCATTTCTGGAATAGGAACTGCACCGTGTAGTTGCTAATCACCCTCACATCATCAGCATACTGCGGCAGCATAAATGGGTAGAACCATTTAAATGCCTTAACGCCAATGTAGAATTCTGCGTAAACGTCCCAAGCAGTGAAGGGCATTACTGCTGAACCATTAAACCAATACAAGCCCCTACGCAAATAGACTGTTAAAATACCACTACCATTAGGCAAAACCTCAATAGTCCAATTCCTAGCCAAAACAGGCCAGAATTGACCAGTGAGTGGGTTAAAGGCCGCTAACGGTAACCATGTCCCAGTAGTCCCAATCACGTTACCAGGTGTGTATGGGTTCCAAAGTGGGATGCCAGGTGTTATTATTAGTGTTGTTGGATTTGGGTAAACTAGCGATGGTAGTGTTGATGAGTAGGCTAGGTATTGGGTGAGTGAAAGCAGTACAGTAGCCACTGCTATTGCTATCAGTGTATATTTTGTTTTAGGTTATATAATTATTAATTATTACTCCTAACTTATTAGTTTTATTCCAATAATTGGTTGGTATTCTATGGGTTGAATGTTTTTAAGGGGTGTGTTGTTTCTTGGTTTTATGCCTATTGAGTTTGTTAGGCTTGTTGTTGAGCATGATGATTGGTCAACCTTCACTAGGGGTCTTGATGCTTGGGTTAATGTTGCATCCTCCGTGCCCATTTCTAATCGTGTTAAGAGGTCTATGCTTATCCTCAACGCCTCAAGCGTTGGGGTTGCTAAGACGTTGATTAATAGGGTTAGGGGGTTTAGGGGTGTTAAGGTTGTTGACGTTATTGGTAGGTATAACGTGAGGGGTAAGTCGATTACACTACTCAGCACCATTAGGGCATTTAACGGTGGTGTCCTTGAAACAATCCTAGGCAGTAACGTGTACTATTATCATGAACTTATAGCTAATGGTGTTGAGTATTGGAGTATTGTGACTGGTGGTGCTGATGGGCTTATTAGTGAATTGGGCAGTAGGTTTAGTGTTAGGTTGGTTAGGAGGATTAACGTTAATGAACTAACTAAGAGTATTGGTGACCCAACGTTAACTAGGAGGGAGTTGAGGGTTCTTAAGACTGCCTATGAGTTGGGTTACTTCAATTGGCCTAGGAGGCGTAATGTGGGGAGTATTGCTGAGACTTTAGGCATCAGTAAGACTACTCTAATGCAGGAGTTGAGGAGTATACTGAGGAAGCTTGCCCTAAGGGAGTTGAGGAATGATTACCCTTACTGATTCTATGCTTGTTCGGGTTTATGCTTAAATAATACCTACGCCTAAAGCCTAATAGTGATTCGGATGGTTTGTCCGCAGTGCATCTTTAGGTTGAGGAGGTTTACTGGTGTTGTTTTGGATCCTCCAAGCTTCGAGCCTGGCTCATGGAGGGGTGCTGGGGATTTGCTTATTGACCCTGTTAACCGTGAGTATTGGCTTACAAGTAGGCCTAGGGTTGCTGGTCCTAGGGGTACTGGTGTTGAGGTTTGGTACTCCAGTAATGGTGAGTATTATAGCCTAGTGAGCTTCATCCCTAAGGAGGTGGTTTCGGAGTGGGCTAAGGTTAATGTGCTTAGTATTGAGAATAATCAACTTATTCAAGACCCATTAACAGGTAGGTACTACTTATACATGTCCCTTGACGTTGGTGGTGGTTGGGAGACATTCCTAGCAGCCTCAGATGACCCACGTGGCCCATGGGGTCCAGTTGGCTTCGTTATTAGGCGTGATCAACCATACGATAGTGGTGAGGCTAGGGACTGCACGATAAACGTGATTGACGGTAGGTATATTGCATTATGTAAGGCTAGGGCTAGTAACGATAACAAGGTTTACACTGAATTACTCACTAGTAGGGATGGGGTTAATTGGGTTAAGTTAGGCTTACCCACGATTAATGGGCAGCAGCAGAGGCCTCAACCAGACGCATTCCTACTTAATGGTGACGTAGTGTCATCAACCTATGGGCCAATGTTCATTGGGACAGTGACAACATTCTTCCATAACGCGCACGTGACCAAGTACTTCGGTGCATACATCATTGACCTGAAGGCTAATAACCTTGAGGAGGTTTTCATGACTGAATGGAGGCCGGGCTCAATGTACGAGCATCCACAATACCCAATACACACCTACTGCAACGTAGTCAAAGACCCATTCACGGGAGAGTGGAGAATACTCATTGAGGCAATAGACCCCAAATACACGAAGGACATCGGAGTAAACACAGAAGTAGACAGAGTACTACAATACAAAGCAAAGGTGCCTGAGTAGTCTTAGGTTTTAACTTAAACAATCAGCCTATTAACCATTAGTATATCTCACTTTAGTGGCTAATCCAATTGGTATAATCCACGGTGTTGATGGGGTTAGGAGAATTAGGTTCAGGGTCTTTGATGGTGCCTCAGTGTGGATTGGGCAATACGTTATCACTAGTGAAGGTTACTTATGTAGGGTCTCTAGGATTGAGAGGAGGAATTATCTGACTGATGATAGGATTCTGGCTGAGATGAGTAGTTTTGAGAGAGTTGAGAGACTTAAGAAGTATGGCTTTAACCTTGAGTTCACATCAACAATAACCCTTGCTGAGGCTTTAATAATAGGTGTTGTTGAGGGTTCAAGCATAAGGCAACCGATGGCTCCGCCTCACCTGTACACTTACGTGAGTGAAGTCCCCAGTGAATTAATAAGCAATTTAACCATCATCAATGGAGTACCTATAACAATAGGTAAGGTTAAGGGTAGCGATACACCTGCTAGATTGGATGCTGAGAAATTAACTACTCACCACTGCGCCATATTGGCGTCTACAGGTTCAGGCAAGTCATGGTTAGCTGGTGTAATTGCTGAGGAGTTGACTTTAACCATTAAGATGCCTGTGGTCATAATTGATCCTCACGGTGAATACTCAAGCATGCAGTACCCAATGGTTGATGATCCCTTAGCTAGTGAGGTTGCCAATATGGTTAACATATATGTGCCTGGTAGAGTTGATACTAGTGAAATAGATAAATACTACATAGCTAAGTTTGGGGAACCTAGAAGATATACCAGGGTTGGCGTTAACCCAAGGAACATGCCCCTGAGCGTGCTCATTAAGCTTCTTACGCATTACTACGGTATAACAGACACCCAGAGGAGGTTATTGGAGGAGGGGTGGCCTTATGATCCATCAATAGATGCCCCATTGACGACTATAGATGAACTGATAGGTGAGGTTATTGAAAGGAGTCGTAGCTCAGCCCCAAAGGGTTATGCCGGTGAGTCATCAATATCATCGTTAGTTTCAAAGTTGAGGTCTTTTCTTGAGAATAGGCCATTCTTCATAACGATGTATGGTGAGCACTATGGTGATGAACCCATAAGGTTACTTGACGTTGAAAACATGCTTAACAAACCTGGCATAAACGTACTAGACCTCTCCACGCTTGATTTAATGGATCAACAGGCCTTAGTAGCGTTAATGCTTGACTCCATGTTCAATCTAGCTAAGAGGAGGCGTATAATGCCAACCTTTGTGATAATTGAGGAGGCGCACAACTTCTCGCCATCAAAGGCATTATCAATTAGTAAATCATCAATACTCAGGATCGCTAGGGAAGGGAGGAAGTTTGGACTGGGCTTATGCATAGTGTCCCAAAGACCTTCTAGGATTGACCCAGACGTGCTTAGCCAATGCATGACCCAGGTTTTTAAGAGGATAATAAACCCACTGGACCTGAAGTACGTAGCCTCAGTTGCTGAGAATATTTCAAGTGATGAATTAACGACCCTTAAGTCACTTAATCCTGATGAAGCATACGTCACTGGGATGGCTACTCCAATACCCCTTCTAGTTAAGGTTAAGGAGAGGTTAACTCACCATGGTGGTGTAACAAGGTGGATGAGCACTGTTAGTTCCTAGGCATCAGCCTGCTCCATTAAGGCTCGAATCCTCTCATACATTAGCCTAAAGCTGCTTCCCCTAGGTTTACCATTATTCATTAAAGTCACCCATGCATTGACCAATGCCCTGTATTCGAAGCTTGAGTATAGGCCATCAGGGTAATTCCCAAGAAGGGGGAATTTAGTTTCCCTTAGGAATGTGTAAAGCTCCTCAAGCTCATCCTCCTTAATTGTCCTCTTACCGAAGTTAACCCTACGTCCAGTTACATGTCTCTCACCTCCACCTGGTAACATTACCTTACCATACGCTGCCTTAATCCTCCATGTTGAGGAGTCCGTTGAATAAACACCCAGTAACTCAAGCGTTGGTGTTATTGATGGGCTACCTAACCCAAGTACGTGGATCTTACCATTAAATTCCCTCATCACCTTAGCTATGAAGAGTAATGCCCTCCATCTGCTATTCTTAGGCACATTCCTAGTCACTAGTACATAAGGTACTAATCCTCCTATCGCAATCTCCTTAGGATTATGATCAATAATATTCTCTAAAGTCCCTAGAACTATTTTCTCATCCCTATAGTAATGGATTACGGGCATAACCTCAATACTTTCCTTCTCCAAGGCCTTGCTTAACGCATCATATGCTTCAATAGTCTTACGAAACTTATTGAAGGCAACATTACTATCATCACTCGGTAGTGGTGGATAATCAAGGGCTAGATAAGTTGATGCATCCCAAAAGCGGGAGTATACTTTAGCTACATCATCAATACTTATTTCAATACCTCTACTTAAGAATTGGTAACCCCCTGAATCAACCCATATTTCACCACTGTGTTGAAGTAGTGAATGTAACGGGGCATCACCAGGGGATCTCATTTTCAGTAACTCAAAGGCACTTACTATGACTGGTACATTAATTATGCCGGTGAAGTCAATCCAAGGTCTCGGCGTAGCCCTTGGTGGTGTCCCAAGCAAAACCTTCACTGGAAGTACTCAAGCCTGAACCTTAAAGTTTCACCCATTTATAAACCATTTAGGTAAAGTTACGTAACTTAAGACATAATTGACTAGCAACATTAACATCAAATGGCGTGTCAATATCCATAACTAGGGGTGAATCATAATTCACGTCAATCCACTCACCCATTGATTCATTGAAAAGCGTAACACCTACATGGCCATATTTACCAATCATATTAACCACTGGTTTACCTGATTTAATACCCCTCTCAATGAAGTCCACTATTAAGTCTGGGATTATTAATGGGGTATCAACAGGCATTACAAGTAGTGGCCTTACCCTAATTAACTTAAGCGCGAAGGAAAGATCAGTAACATAATTAATACCACTACTGATGTATATATCATTATGGGTTTCCTTAAGTATCTTTAACGTATTATGATTATACCTTGATATAGATACTATAATCTTTTCAACACCAGCGTTAGTTAAATTACCCAACACCCACTTAATCATTGGCTTACCGCATATGTTTAATGAGCCCTTATCAACATTACCCAGCCTACTTCCCCTTCCCCCAGACATAACTAGTGCAGCAACCTGCATTAATTCAACACATTATGGAAGACTTAAAACACATACGCTATAAAGTAGTAAAGGCTCTAAGGATGCATTAATCAGTAGAGTGCTTCTATGAGTAGGTAAACTCCAAGGGCTATCATTGCAATTCCAGCAGCCTTCTCAATCAATGATCCTACCGAGGCTACCTTACTTATATTCCTCCTACCTAGGTTAGCTAAGGCTAGTACAATTGAAGCCATGGTTACAAAACCCAGCGAAAAGACCGTGGTAGTTAGAACACCCATTAATATATTATGAGTTAACTGAGAAGTTAGAATTGAACCTAAGGCTACACCAGCGAAGATTGGCCCAATACAAGGTAACCACAGTCCCGTTAATATAAGACCCATTGTTAAATCAGCTAGGATACCACCAGGCCTTACCCTGCTTCCCATGTTTTGTATCCTGGAAGTGAAGGTTATGAAGCCTCTATATAGAGATGGTATAATGAATATTAAACCCATTAAAATTAATACTACTGAGGATGCTACATATAGTGCTGACCTGGCTATGCCGCTAAGCCCAATGAGACTTAGCAATGAACCTAAGGCTATGTAGAATACTAGGAAGCCTCCGAATAAGGCTATTGGGTTTATCTTCTTATTAAGGGCCATTAATGCAATAGACACTAAGGCAGGTAATGCACAGGGCATTATTGCTGAACCAAGACCAGCAACATAGGATAAGGCTAGTGTGGTTATGTTAGTAAACGATGCGCCATTCTGCTCCTGTAACGAAGTCTCTACTGCTTTAGTGTGGACCAGTGATAGTATGTTCATGAATATTTGAGGTGGGTAGGCTCCGAGTATTATTTCCTTAACTATTAATGCACCATTGTTGTCGTAGGCTATTAGTAGTGTTGGGGTTGCTTGAATTGAGAATGGGACTACTTGGGTGGTGTTGGTTCTATAGGCTCTTACGCTTACCTCATTACTGATTGGTTCAATCACGTAGACTGTTCCATTAATCATAATGTTAATGTTGGTTAAGGGTATTGCTGATTGATAATCCAAGTCAACGTAAACTGGAACATAATGACTCTGAACATAGTTAGCTATCGTATAATTACTCAACACGTAGGATTTAAGGTAATTACAGGCAACGCATTGGGAGTCAGCGTAAATTATGAGAAGATACTTACCACTACTACTCATCAATAGATTCTCAAAGGAAATAGGATCCGTCACCAAGTAAGCATTAACAGAACCAAACCTAACCATAGTCAATGAGTAAGCCAATAACGTAACCTCTGCAAGCATAAGGAGTACAATTACTATTATACGTCCCTTCACGGTCATTAAATGAGATAGGTTATTTAAAAACTTTTTCCCAGGTAGCCAGTGGCAGGTAGGATGGTGATTGATGTAGTTTGGGCTAGAGGTCATGGTAATGTGAAGGCTACCCATAGGAATACAATTGAAGTAACTAAGGATAATTACATTACTAAGAGGGGTGATTGTATAATTGCTTGCTGCGCCGATAAGGCTGCCTTAGACCTAGACAATGACCTTAAGAGCGTGATAACTAATGATTACTCATTAGTCTTAATGATTATTGTGGCTGGTTCAAGCATTGACGTTATTGTTGGATTAGGGTTAAGGGGGTTAAGATTAACCGATGAGAGGAGGATCATAGTTAGGAGGAGTGGGTATATTGATAATGCTACTGTTATGCTTCTTGCTAATAAGGCAGCAAGGGACTTAGATAGGGATCTTATTAATAAAGCCAGAGATAGTGAACCAATTGAGGTGATTTTAATTGGTACAGAACTTGAGCAGAATTAACAGGGTTAAGGCGTTACTATACAGGAAGCTTATTCACCTACTATTGTCTATTCTACTAATAGTACCGTTAGTGGTTGGACTTGAGCAAGCATACATTGAAGCGTACTACACAGTACTTTTAATAGGCTCATCATTCCTATACATATACCAGGTTAAGAGGCCTTTAATATCAGTAGTTATTAGAGATACCCTTGAGGACGCTAGGAATAACGTTAGGTTAAACATACTGAGAGTTGCCGAAATGCTTAACATGACCAGTGTCAGGGAGTTAATAGCGTCAATGGATAAGCTTGAGTACACGTTCAGTGAATTCATTAAGAGTGTTGAGAGGGATTATGAGAGGAAATGGGGTTACCTAGGGGTTGTAATGGGTATGGTTGGTGTTTATGCATCCTACGTGCTGTTTAATACTTACGCCTACTATGGAGTGCTGGCGCTAATGTTCTATGACACATTCAGCGCATTGTTCGGCTCCCTCATTGGGAGAACTAAGATGCCCTACAGTAGTACTACAATTGAAGGTATTGTGATGGGGGCTTTAGTTTTCTCACTGGTGGTGGGCTTATTAGTGGGGCTTAGTTACTTCACATGGCTTTACCTAGTGGGTATAGCCCTTGGTGTTGTTGAATCATACAGTGGTGAAGATAACTTAGCGATTCCAGTAACGGCATCACTATTAGCCTACTTCCTAAGGTTCCCCAGGATTTAGGTTACTTGCGGAGTTACCTTAAATTTTAAGGCATTATTTAAAATAATCTCATGTTAGACATTCTTCTAACCGTCCTCCAGCTTCTCCTAACTATTGGAGGTAAGGTACCATTATTAATCCACTTCCTTAAAGCGCTTATAGTCCTTGGATCACTTGGGTAACCACTTCCGAAATCCCCGTAAGTTTCCTTAAGTTTATTTATTATAGTGTCCCTAATTACCTTCGCTACTATGCTGGCTGCTGATACTAATGGTATTGTCTCATCAGCATGGTTAAGTACTATTAGCTCAACGCCCTTAACATTAATGAATTCCTTAAACCTATTCGGGTCAGGGTCAGGTGAATCCACGTAAACCCTGGTGATACCACTGCATGATTTTATGAGTTCACTCATCTTATTAGCCTCAAGTTCATTCAGCAACCCCCTATTGACGTATTCATCTATTTCACCCGGTTCAACAACAATATGCCTAACACATGGTGCCTTACTTACTATTAGCCTATATAGCCTGCTTCTTCCACTTGGGGTTAATTGCTTAGAATCCTTAACTCCTATACCCTCAGCCTCTGAGTTACTCCAACCTACTATTGCTATTACCATTGGCCCTATTACTGGACCTCGTCCAGCCTCATCTATCCCTGCCTCAAGCTTGTTTACCATCCCCATTAAGCTTAGCCCTGATCCCACTTATTATTGTTAATGCTTCATCAAACCTATCCTCCTCAGCAAGTTCCTTCAAGTACGTAATGAGAGGTAACATTACCTTCTTAACGGTTGATTTAACAGCTAACGCTGCACCATCCTCATCATTCCTTATTAAACCAGCCTTAACAGCCCTCTTAACCTCACCTTCCCCAATGCTTAACCCCCATTTAGTTAATTCACCTATCATACCTTCTATAATCCTCCTCGCAAAGAGCCTCCTATACTCAATTAGTCTATGTTCAATTAATTTACTTGCCTCATCTAATGCCCTCCTCTTGCTTTCCCTAACCTCACTCTCAAGATTCTTTAATTCATCTATTGAAACCACATTAGGGATTTCAGGGTCAACATTCCTAGGTATTCCAATATCAATTATTATTGGCTTACCGCTTAATTCCTCAGCATCCCTCTTACTCAATAGAGGCTTCATCGTGGACGTGGCGAAAACCACTACATCGCTTTCCCCCATAATGCTCCTCAATGAGTCAAGGGATGCGTACTTGAAATTGTACCTTAAAGCCACGGCCTTAGCCTTATCAAGGGTTCTGTTAACTACTGTTACGTTCCTAAAGCCCTTTTCGGCAAGTCTCCTAACTATGTCGGATCCAATAGAACCTGCACCAACCACGATAACCTTAGAGTTAAGTCCCCTAAACCTATGCACGTACTCAGCTACCAATGAACCAACGCTCGCTAACCCTATTGAAATCTCAGGAAACCTACCCCTGATCTCTTTCCCAGTCCTAATAGCCCTCTCAATAGTGAATCCCAGTAAACCACCCAGCGCCCCCCTCCTTCTAGCATCATTGAACGCATCCTCAACCTGGCCCAGTATTTCCGACTCACCCACCGCTGCTGATTCAAGACCTGCTGCAACCCTGAAAATGTGCCGTACTGCATTCATTCCTACTAATCTATCTACATAGTTAACAGTGCCCTTAACCCTATAAACGTCTTCTGCAACTGAATAATCATCACCATAAACGTAGATCTCAACTCTATTACATGTCTGAAGTAGGAAGACCTCATTATAGTAGTTCATTAATTTACCATAAACCTCATCACTGTTTAGGTATGTTTCAGACAACGTAATCGTATTAACCCTCTTATGGTTAAGCGTTAAGGCCTTTATCTTGCTTAAGTAGTCATCAATACCCATGATGCTTAATCACCTCATTAACGTACTTAACCACATTACTCATGTCCCCCCTCCTAGCTAGTTCAATAAAATTCTCATCATACTTAAGCTCAAAGTATATGCTCATCCTAATATGTGGATCATTAACCCTCTTCTTTATTAACTGCTTAACCTCATACCATGCGTTTATTAATGGATGAAGCTCACTCTTAGCCAACTCAGCCTGCAGGTAATCCCTAACTATTGATGCTGCAACACCACTTTTGCCTTCTGTTGTTACTGCGAATCTTATTCCATTAACCTCACCCTCAAAGGGGACCACTACTTCTGTTTCATTGGCGTTGGTTGCGTCATTAAAGAGCACACGCCTATCCTTAATCATTCTCCTAAGCCTATTCTTAAGCTCAGTATTGGTTGGTATAGCGTAAACCAATAGATTAATTACTCCTATCACCCTACTGTAGTTGAACATGCCTGCATCAGCTATGATTAAATCAATATTACTTGTTGAATTAGCTCTAATAAGCTCACTTGATGGCTTAAGCGCTATTACAGTCACGTAGGCGCCTGCTTCAGAGAACTTAAGAGCTCTCCTTGTGCCAACATAGCCGCCGCCAATAACCAATACCCTCTTATCACTGAATTCGATAAATAATGGTACTCTAGCCACACGGGCCTGTAATTAGTTAACTTATAAAGCTCACTACCTTCAAATGGCTTTAGTTCTGAACAATAGTAGTGTTAATATAGCTAACCCAACAGCGAACAGTATTACCATTATTACTTCACTAATTGATATAATCCCCTCTTTCACAGGGCTTATGTGAAAACTGGGTATTACTTGAGATGTGGGTGTGTTGACCCCCATTGTGTAATTAATCTTCGTTATGAATGGTTCACCTAACAGTGTTGTAATATTATAAACCACGTTTAATCCACCCCCTATCCAGTTACCCAGTACCGCGAAAACTGCGCCACTTAAGCCTACTGGTATTATAGTTGACCTACACTGATTAATATTAAGCACTGATAGGTATGGTTCCCAAGTGGCACCGTTAACAATACCTCCCCCAAGTAAGGCGGTGGTGGTGTTAATCCAATAAACGTCAAATATAACTGCGTTCGGGTTTATGCAATCAGTGTAGTTGAATAATGTACCATTATTGTAGTAGAGTAGCGTGCTACCCATTGTGTAGGCATTACTCATCCCAGAGAAATACGTTACTGATATTGTTGGTGACTGCTGCTTAATAACCATTATTGGTATTAAGGCTTCATTATTAAATTGAAATAAACCAAGAGGTAAACCCTTAATCTGGGGTGTACTTATTGTTCTAATACTATTACCACTAAGTAAGCCTAGAAGTGGTGTTAGGCTACTTGACATGGCTAAAATGAGCAGGGAATTACTCTTCATCACCGTGGCTGACACAGGTGTTGATGATGCCCAAACACCCTTGAATAGGCTTGTTAAATTAGTGATGCTTCCTTCACTTAAATTTATTAGGAATGCGGATGCATACCCATTAATTATCCCAAACACATATATTGTATCATTCAATATGGTTAAGGCGTAGGGCTGTAGACTGGCTGGTAGATAACTTGATAAGTTTGCTACTTCCGTTACATAGTTATTCCCAAGCCTAAGTCGAACCAGTAATGGACCACTACTACTGAAGCCCAGTAAATACAATTCGTCACCATACTGATACGTATTGGTTACCAATACTCCACGTCCATCATTAGGTATTGCATTAACATTAAACCAACCTGAATTATTAACTAAGTAAACTTGCGAGTACTGGCTTGTTGAAGTAAAGTTCACTACGACCGCTAATAGGTAGTTACCCCCACTGTATAAGTAGATTACAGGCGCCTTTAGTAATCCTAAAGTCAATATTATTAATGCTAGATTCAGCATTAAACTCACCAGTATTACTGGATATTAAACCTTTCTACGTTAAGGCTACTGAAGGGCTTAGGGTTATAGTCACCTTGCACCTTAATTAAGCACCAATGGCTACTAGTGCTAAGCCTATGAAAATTAAAACTAGACCAGTTATGAATAAGTATAATGATTCAGGCAGCGCCCCAATTTGAACCTCCCATATGAGGCCATTACCATAGTACTGGCATACACCATAATTAATTATTGTTACCTTACTGCTACTAATAATTGATGGGGATGATTGACCCCCATTAAGTACTGGTGGTACGTATGAACCATATGAGAATACTAAGGTTCCATTTAAGGCATACGCGCTTACCCTCATTGATACATGATACATCTTAGTGTAGTTCCTAACCATGCTAACTATAGTTGATTCATTGGCTTGGCTAACTCCAGTTAAATTATTTATGAACTCTAGACACAATGTTGTTGCATTATGCCTGTTAGATAATGATAGGTACATGTGAGATAAATATAGTAATACTCCTGCAGTTATAATGGCTACTACACCCATTATTATCATAATTCTCTTAACACGGGCAGGTAACCTAGGCATTGTGAATCCAACTACTACACGTTTAAAACCGTTATTCCATATGGCATGAATTATTATAATGAATCACCTCACGTAAGATAACCAATGATTAATAAACACTGTTCCTGCTTTATTTCTTATAGAATATAGAATACTCGCTGATTCATGCAGTTGATGCCGCCTCATAGTAGTTTACTTAGCTACTTAAACGCGCTACGTAGAGTATGTGGGATACTTGATCAATAATTAGGTTAAGCCCAGTTTCAACAGCATCAGGTGATCCAGGTAGGCAGACAACCAGTTTATTGTTGATTATTCCTGCTGTTGCCCTACTTAACATGGCTGATGCCCCTATTTTCTGGTAACTAATGAATCTAAATAATTCCCCGAAACCCTCAATCTCCTTACTGAATAATGGCCTAACAGTCTCAATAGTTACATCACTCTTAGCCAAGCCTGTACCACCTATTAAAACTACAACATCTACATCATCCCTATGAAGTAACTCATTTAATGAACCCTTAATCATGCGTTCATCATCACTAACTAGTAGCCTCCCTACAACTGAGTGACCAGAGTTAGTTATCTTTAATGAAGCTAAGTCGCCTGACTCATCCTTATACTGCTTGCCAGCCTTCATTAACTCATACCTTGACGTACTTACAGTAATTATAAAGAAGTTAACCTTACTTGGCCCCTTCTTTTCATGCTCCATATGAGGTGATGCCGCATTATCCTTACCCATACTCATAACTTTCATTATCCGTTAGTACTTAATTTTAAGTATTACTGATTCATGTAGTTCAAGAGAACAATAATGAGCACAATCATCAGCGCTATGGACCATCATCAATTAGGTCCTCAGCCTAGGTAAGGCCCACCAATAGGCCTTATCCGTTGCTCATCACCAGTTTAACTACGCTTAATACCTCTTAAATACTTACCCCTAGTGAAACTGATGCTTCTCCTAATCCTAATAGTACTTAACAGTATTGAATAAGCAGACTTATCACTAATGCTTAACTTCATTATATCCCTCACCGCGTTAGCCTTGCTTAGCCTTAAAGCCATCTTGAAATTTGCATTACCAATACTTTTCTTAATATACAAGTCAATAAACAATGTAGTCATGTAATCAAGTTGATTCATTAAGCCGCTTAACCATGCTTCATCATTAGTGTTAGCGATACCCGAGTAGAATCTACTCATTCTTATTAAGTAACGTTCATAGAGTCTCCTATATGGTGAGGAATTGGGATTAAGCGTTATAGCTACTGTTAGTTCCCTCCTTAGGTTCTCATCCAAGATCCCTCGCTTAATGGTATTATTAACAGCGTTAGTAGCTGTTGATGGGTCAAGGATCATCAGCATTTCCTTAATTAAAGTTGCAGGATGCAGCCCTAGGCTTGCGGCAACTAAAGCTAAGTCTACGTTACCCCTACTAAATGCATACTCTACAATAATATTCATTAATATGCTTCTGCGTTTAACATTAATCGTCCCTGCACTTAGATTCCTTAGATAATTCATGAATACTGAGGATACGTTCGTTGAATCTCTTAATAGGTAGACCGCCAGGTTGCTTATGTTCCTAGCATTAACTAAACCTCTCAGTGGAGTTGATCCATTTAAGTTACCGTACTTAAGCCTTATTTTCTCGGCACTTAATCTTACGTATTGCTTAGTTAAATTCTCTTGCTCAATAAGCATTTTCCTTAATTTCCCCATTATTATTCTATAGGTTTCCGTAGATACTTTCAATTTCTGCAAAGAATTAACAATGCTCTTAACATGATTGATAACCCATGGCGATGTTAATTCCCTATAAAAACTCATTAATGCTACTAACCTACTCTTATCAACGCTTACTAACCCAGACTTAACCAACGCCACTATTGCTTCAGCGTCAGGATTCATGGCTAATGACAATAGGGTAAACACCATTAAATTATCACTCTTATTAACCCTAAGTCCACTACCTAATTTTACTTCACCACTCACTTTCAATAATCTAGGTATAATATTCTTAGAATGACCATGAGTTAAGTAAGTTAGTGCCGTAAGTGCATTCCCCATACTGCTAATCATCCTTAACCTACCCCGGTACTCCACTATACTCCTAAAGAACCAGTACCTAACCCTCCTCTGCACTTCCCTTCGGCTTAATAATCCCCTCTCGTAAAGCTCAAAGGTAAGTATTTCATTTCTAATAAGTCTTCTCACCAAGAATTCCCTCACCTCAACCCATTGGCTCCACTTATCCCCAAGCAGTATGCCTTCGACTAATTGAATTGAACCAAGGGGCCTAGCTAACAAGTATCTTATTCTAACCCTACTTATTAACCCTAGACCACGCCTATTACCTGATACTTCCCTCAGCAAGCCTGATACGTAAGGATTACTTCTTGCCTTGAGGTAAATGCCGAATAAGCCATGGTTACTTAAGTAGTTTAGGTACCTTGGCTTACTGTAGAAGGATAATAACCTACGCATCCCCTGTCTATTAGTTAGATAATTGTGGTAATTCTCATTAATGATGCCACGTAAGTCTAGGGTCTGATTCTTGCCTCGCCTAACCCTAATTAAATTAGACATCAGTGATCTTGGGGATTGATTACTGACTAGAAATATGAGGTTCCTCAGCTCACTAATTAGTCTCATTATAGGAATATTGAGCGGGGTTGATTCACCTACAAGCATTAACAGTGCTTCAAGTAACCCCACTACTGATAGTGGGTACATTAGCCATGCTAATGCGCTTGGAATTACCGTGAATTTCCTTAATAATGAACCATGAAGCTCATTATACATGCTTTTAAAGTATGCATATAGGTTACCTGTATACGCTATTAGATTACCCTCATAGCCCCATGTGCTTAATTTGGAGCCAATAATAGTAATATTACCTCTTACTGTTCCATTACCAATACAGGTCACGTTAACTAAGTATTGTCTTAAATCACTTGGTGGATTAGGGCTTATGGGGTTGAATAAACTTTTATTCCTTAACCAAACCTCATCATAGACAAGTGATGAGTTATAGTAGTCTAATGTATACTTCTCAAACTCATTAAACCTCATGATTAATTCACTGCTAATAACGTTACCATTAATGCTTAACACTTCCTCACTACAGTTACTTGGCTCCTCTAAGTGAATTCTAACATTACTTGCATACGCCCAGAGTATCATCATTGATTTATTGGTAATTGTTTGGTTAAAACACAGTGTTAAGGCATCATCATTCTTAGTGATTAACCAAGACGACGGCTTCTTTACCCAATGCCAAAGTGCCCTTACCTCACCGTTAACAATTAACTCATTAACCATTGGATACACGTTAATGTATATTACTGGAATTGCTGACTCATTACTAATACTCACTGAACTTACTGCAGGAACCTTAATCCAATCTACATACGTAGAGTTCAAGATTATTGAACATCCCAACTGATTCCCAATTATTATTGATTCACCATACGATATGAAACCTACGCCGCATATGCTCCCTGTAGTTAAGGTATATGGAGAATTAATCAAGTATACGTGAATGACATTACTGTAGTTCACTAAATTAAGGGTTCTATTTATGAATGTAATTAGGTTAATTATATTCACGTTACTGTAACTTAAGTGAGTTGAAGCATATACTGGTACCATCATTAGGGATAAGCCTACTGCTATTAACGGTACTATTAATGGTCTAGTGCTCTTAATCATTACGAGTGGCGCAAGTAATATGATCACTGGTTCATACACCTTAGCGATGATCCATATAACATGAACCATGTGATACATTATATACATTAGTTGAGAATATGAGAACGTAATGTATAGTACTTCTGAGGCTAAGTCAATCAACCTTCCAAAAACTAGGTTTAACCCAATATTGCTTAAAATGTAGCCAATGCCAACATTATATATGAATAGGCCTAAAATATTCAAAACCATTAATGCAATACTCCTAACGATCATAACTTCGGCTACTGCATTAATAACTGAATTCCAATACTCCTCTAGCCTAATTATGGTATTTAGGTTACTTCTATTAAATAAATCAATAATCGCAAGGGATAATGATACTATACCTATGAATAAAATTATGTCATTAAAAATAAGCTTATACCCTATTCTCCGTATTCTATAGGTTATTATTAATGATGCTTCAATAGGCATCATTAGTAGAATTACATTAATCATGGTGCTATGCTTTTCCAAATTTCAATAAATGGACTGAAGAATACCTTATAGAGTAATTCACTTGCAAAGCTAGCTGGATTAACTATACTTGATCCACTCACGTAATTAGCTATCAATGCAAGTGAGTAAACTGTTACATACAAGCCTACTATGGTTACTATGAACCATTTGAAATTACTGAATAAATCCCATAATGCAGCTGCCCTAGCCCACCCTGTTGGGCCTAGTTTACTCTCAATAGCCTTAATCAACACACTTACTACCATTAGCCATAGCGCCAAGCCCCCAATGACGCTTATAACTTTGAAAACATCGCTCATTATAGGTATCACTAATTCATTTTCAATTTCACTAACTATATCGTAAATCAACTCAATCATTAAAGAGTAGTTATTCTACATTGCTTATTCCTAAACTATGTAGGGTAATGCTACTAAATAATGTACCCTATATTAAATAAATGTTATAAACATATAAGTGTGGAGTAACTATGGGGAGTGACAATCCTTCACAGGTAACGTTATATATGCACGCTCCATCACTATTCCTTGACTTATACATAGGTTCAAGTCTACTAGCTAATCGTTACATCAATTCTTCAATATCATTAGCATCATTGATTAATGATGAACCCTTCAAGAAAGCACTCATTAATAATCTGCTTAACGCTATAAGTGAGGAGGAAGTGGGCAATATTATTGGTGATTTAAGGCGTGTTTCCTTAATTTCAATAATAAATCCAGTCTATGTGGTTAAGAAGGCTGAAAACACAGTTAATTTGATTAAGAATTATGAGTATACGTATAAGGATGATATTGCCGAATGGTATAGTAGGGTCACTAACCATAGTAACTTACCCTACAGTAAAATGATCTATTCATTGAAACATACCATAAAGATAACTAGGGGGATGGTTAGGCATTACTTATACAAGAGGGCGCAGGGCTTGATAAGGAGAAGTACTATTAATTCGCTAATGCTTTACATGTCCGCATTACCCAATGCACTTGTAGAGTATTTGAATATAACCAGTAAAAGCGACGCAATGGCTGTAATCTTCATTAGTTCCCTTATTAATAGATATAAGGTTAATTACCCCATACACCTAGTATTTAATGTATCAAGGAGAGTACTGGCTATGAACCCTCAGCTACTGAAGAATGCACTAAGTAACATAATAACTAGTTTACCATCTAAGTCTAGTTACTATAATGCAGTGTTGGCTGAACTGGCGAGAATCTACATTTACGACCATGGCTTTCTCGATGATGCTCAAGTTAACTATCTGGCATTTAACCCAGCGATATCTGATGATATATTAAGTGGTCACAGTATTGAACTCATTAAGGCACTAGGTCCCCTGATTTACGACTACATGTATAAGCTAAGTTTATTATACATAAACAATGACTTGAATTCGCTTCATGAATTATCTAAGATACTTGGTAATATTAAGGAGAATTTAATTGCAGTGATTTTAAACGAGTGGAGTAGGTTAAGTGATGAATTAACTGTTTAAATCATGTAATTGTAATTAAATTTAATTTTAACCTATCAACAAGAGTAGGATTAATAGTGCCTACTTAATGGTTTCCATGATCTCCATTAATGCCTTTCCATACTCCTTAGTGCCAAGTGGTGTAACACCCATGTACCTGGCTATATCTTGTGTAACCTTTTTCTGCCTTATAGCCTCAGTAATAGCCTTATCAAGTAAGTTAGCTGCTTCACTCCAATTCATGAACCTTAGGAGAAGTTCAATAGCCCTGATTTCACTGGTTGGGTTAGCAACATTCTTACCCGCGTACTTGGGTGCTGTTCCATGCATTGCCTCAACCATTACTGCTGTGTCACCGACATTAGCAGCCCCAATCATACCAACATTACCCATTAATGATGCTGCTAGTTCACTTATGTAATCACCATTAACGTTTGGGGCTAGGACCACGTCATAGGATTCAGGTCTAGTGACAAGTTGGGCAAACATGTTATCAGCCATCCTATCATTCACAAGTATCTTTCCAGCTGGTACCTTACCACCGTAAAGCTTATTGGCCTCATCCTCAGTTATAATGTAATCTCTGAACTCCTTTAAGGCGACTTCATAGGCCCATTCCCTGAAAGCACCCTCCGTGTACTTCATTACATTACCCTTATGCATTATGGTTACTGACCTCCTCTTATTATTTAACGCAAACCTAAAGGCAAACCTGGCAACCCTCTGGGTCCTCCAACGGCTTATCGGCTTAATACCAATTCCGCAGTCCTCATCAACCTCAACCTTAAGTTCCTCCCTAAGGAACTTCCTTAACTTAGCCGCTTCAGGGCTATCCCAAGTCCACTCAAGCCCCTTATATAAGTCATCAGTGTTCTCCCTGACTATAACCCAATCAATCCTCTCAGGATTCTTCAATGGTGATTCAATACCCTGAACATACTTAATAGGCCTAACATTGGCGTAGGTATCCAGTAGGAGCCTAATCGCCACGTTTATAGACCTCCAACCACCGCCAACTGGGGTTTCCAGCGGGCCCTTTAACACTACCCTATACTTCTGAAGGGCATCAATGGTCTCTTGAGGTAACCTACTACCGGTAAGCTTCTCAGCCTTCTCACCGGCGTAAACCTCCATCCACTTTATTTGTCTTGATGAACCGTAGGCTAGTTCAACCGCCTTATTAGCAACCTCCATGGCTACACTAACTATCTCTGGTCCTATTCCATCACCAAGTATGTAGAGGACTATAGGCTTATTTGGAACCTTTTCAAACACGGCATTCCTTATCACTATTGGTTCCCCATCCTCAGGTGGTTTATACTGAATAGGCATCAACCCTAGCTCTAAGTCTAATGTTTTAAGTCTTACTCTGGATTAGGGCATGTTTAAAATCATTAAATGAAATAGCACCTAGGTTACTTAACCACTAGAAGAATTGGATAATGGTCGGAGCCCTCAATATTGAGGATATCCGCATCAATAACCCTCTCAATTAATTCACTTGAAACAAAACAGTAATCTATCCTCATTGCCATACTTTTATTCCTATAACTCCTCCACGAGTACTTAACCTCATTAGGGTGGATTAACCTAAATGTATCAATGAATCCCTTCCTAATGAATTCACTTAACCACTGTCTCTCTGGTGGTGATAAGCCTGGTTGATTCTCATTCCAGAAGCTTGAGTCCTGCCTAGCATATACTGCGTTAAAGTCACCGCAAATGATTACTGGTTTCCTTTGTCTTAAGTTTAATACGAAACTCTCAATACTCCTATTGAAAGCTAACTTAAATGGGAGCCTATTAAGGTTATCACCAGCCCTTGGGAAGTATGCGTTAATTAAGTAGAAGTCAGAGAGCTCAATTGATATAACCCTACCCTCATCATCAAAGTCCCTTACCCCAATTCCCTTAATCACATTAATAGGCTTAACTCTACTTAATGTTAACACTCCACTGTATCCTTTCCTCACCGCTGGGAATCCATAAATCTCGAAACCCATAGATAGTAAGTCTAAAGGTAAGTCGCTTGATTTGATTTCCTGAAGTAAGGCAACGTCGAAGTCGTTAATCACCCTTAACGCACCCTTCCTTGATAGGCTCCTAACACCATTAACATTCCATGATATTAACTTCACATGAAACACCCCGGAATATTAAGTTAAGGCTCTTTTTGTGCACTACTGTTGAAATTAAACAATGTAATTGAGGAATTAATTCCACTTAGGGGCATACTCTTTGTAATTGATGGTAAAGCAGATGGAGATCCTTAAGTGAAAAAGGTATTTATCCCAGGGCTCAGTCCCATGACTTAATGTACTATAGGTTCCCAACTACAAGACCAAGGAGGCTTAGGAGTAGTAGAATTATTAGGAACATGGTTTCTGAGACCTCATTATCCTCCAGTAATCTTGTTTGGCCATTGTTCATTAAGGATGAGGGACCTATTGAGCAGATAAACTCAATGCCTGGGCAGTACAGGTATCCTATTGGGGACGAGCTAATTAAGGCAGTTGACGATGCTGTGGAATCTGGGGTTAGGGCATTTTTACTATTTGGTGTAACTAAGCATAAGGATGCCGTAGGCTCCTTAGCATACGATAAGAAGGGACCAGTACCCATGGCGTTAAAAATGCTTAAGGATACCTTTGGCGACTCAATAATACTCATGACTGATGTATGCCTATGCGACTATACTGAGCATGGGCACTGTGGTGTAGTTGAATTTAAGGATCCGCCTGAACTTCAATACGCTAAGCAGCCTAAATACGTTGTTGATAATGATGCTACAATAGGCATTTACGCTAAGATTGCAGTCAACTACGCTGAAGCTGGGGCTGATGTAGTAGCCCCTTCAGGTATGATGGACGGGCAGGTTAAGGCTATAAGGGAGGCACTTGACAATAATGGGTTCAGTGACGTAGTGATAATGAGCTATAGCTCCAAGTACGCAAGCACGTTCTATGGCCCCTTCAGGGAGGCTGCTGATAGTGCACCTAAGTTTGGTGATAGACGCAGTTACCAGATGGATCCCAGGAACGCTTATGAGGCTATTAAGGAGGTTTCAATGGATCTTGAGGAGGGGGCTGACATAGTTATGGTTAAGCCAGCAATGCCTTACCTTGACGTAATCAGGCTAGTTAAGCAAAACTTTCCTGAAGTACCCTTAGCCGCCTATCAAGTGAGTGGTGAATACTCAATGATTAAGGCCGCTGCATTAAATGGTTGGCTTAATGAGAAGATGGCTGTGCTAGAGTCATTAATAGCTATTAGGAGGGCTGGCGCCAACGTGATAATAACCTACTACGCTAAGGACGCTTCAAGGTGGATTACTGAAATTGAGAACAACTTCTAGCTATTATACTTAACTATAAGGTAATAGTATCAGTAACCTTCTTACTATTAACATCAATTACCTTAAGTATGTTCCCTGATAGTAACATTACCTTCGGTTTACTTAAACTATAAGGGCCTGATGATGATGTGAATAATGAGATTACTTTGCCATCATGGAACTTCCAGTATCCCTCAGTTATGTAACTATGGCCCCTCACTATGAGGTTAATGTTATTCCTTTTAATGAAATCCCTTGTAACATCAGGACCAAATAGGTAGGCGCCAATTCCCCTAGGGCTATCTACAAATCCCTTAACCTCATCACTTGGGTCATTCCAAAGAATTTGAAAGGCCATTGGGTTACTTGGCTCATCATCATGTTTACTTAACTTAAGTATATCATTAATGGTTTCTAGGCCCTTAGCTAAACCACCATGTAGGAGAAGTATCTTATCATTCAATAAAGCCGCGTAAGGTAATGCTGGGAATAATTCATGCATTATCGTATTCAATAAGCCTTGGCCAAGTAGTGGTAATGCTTCATCCATGAAACCATAGACCTCATTCATAACATATGATTCATGATTACCCCTTAACGGTATCATGCTTCCCTGCAGGAATAACTTGAGGACACCCTCAAGGGTCTCAACCTGATATTCCCCCCTATCAACATAATCCCCTAAACCTATGTAGAACCAGTCGCCGGGTGGGTAATCGTTAATCACCTTCTCTAGGGAATCTAAGTCACCGTGTAGGTCACCCAATATCACCACCTTATCTGAATTAATCTTAACTAAGGTATCTAATTCACTTAACCTATCTAATGCCTTATCCACTAGTTCTTTAAAATGACTCCTATTAGTCATTGTTACTTAGCCTTAATTCCTAATTACTTTAATAAGATTACGCGCTTGGTCTCTGAGGCAGCCCCTCGTTCTTAGCCTCCTCAATTAACTTCTTCAGTTCCTCAGCGGTTAGTTTCCTGAAGGACTTGGTCTTAGCATCAATAACTCCAATTTCAAATCTGTCAGACTCAAGGCTCTCTGCCACTAGGCTTAGTGACTTAATGGTTAACTTAACGCATGAATTAATATCCATCTCATATTTATAGTTCTTCTCAAGGTATTCAAGTATTAAAGATGAGCCACTTCCTAATGCTGTTGCGTAGTAGCCAAAGTATATTCCACTTGGGTCTGTTTGGTAAAGCCTTGGACCATTCTTATCAACACCCCCTATTATTAATGCTATACCGAAGGGTCTAACACCACCATGTTGAGTGTAGGCTTGCTCCAGGTCACTAATCCTCTTAGTTATGTACTCGACATCAGCCTGCTCATCATAGAGAAGCCTATATACTTGGGCCTGTTCCCTAGCGTAATCTATCAGGATCCTAGCGTCTGAGAGTAATCCTGCTGAAGCAGCACCAATATGGGTATCAATCATATACACCTTCTCTATTGAATTAAGATCTATTAATGGCCCCAGTTTCCTTTTTTCAGCAGCAAGTACAACACCATCAGAACATTTTAAGCCAACAGTAGCCCACCCCCTCTTAACTGCCTCACCAGCATACCTAACCTGGTATAATTCACCCTCTGGGCTAAATATCGTTATAGCCCGATCATATCCAGCCATCTGTGGACTAAACATACTGAAAACCTAGTTGCCCTGTGTTTTTAACCTTTAACTAATAGTTCACAGCTATCCTAATCTAGGTCACCATCAGTAAGCCCATTAGTATGGATTAATATGCCTTAGAATGGCTTAGATAGTAACTTTAATGGGCTTATGAACATTAATGAATAATGAACGCTAAGCACAAATGATAAAGTTAATTAGGTAGCTTACTTTCTAACTATTAAATATCTAGTAAGTACAAGCAGTGCAGCTGCCGTTAGAATCAGTGATACTATTGATAAAATCAGTGATAGGTTAATTAACTCTGCATTATAGCCTACAATGCTAACTTTATTGACTGTAACCGTTGCCGTAACTGTGGTTAATAGGGTGCTATACGATGTTGAGTAAATGACACTACTCACTGTACTAACCGTGGTTACTGTTTCAGTTATAATTGAGGTTTCAGTTACGGTGATTGTCTTGTTAATTAGTCTTGGGATTAATGACGACGTATTCGATACCGTTACGGTATATGAACTAGTACGTAACTGAGGCTCAACAGTTATGTTCACAGTCCTTTCATCAACAAGTACCCAGGATCCATTAAGTAGATAGTAAAGGCTTACGTTCAACCTATTAACACCAACATGGGGTAAGGATACAAGAAACGTGAACCTAAGTATACCTGGTGCAGTACTTATTGGTAAACTTCCAAGCGTTAAGGATCCATTACTTAATACTACCATTATTGTTGACATGCATGAGTTAGGGCTTGTTATAAGGCATGGAGGAGCATACTCAACTATCACCGTTATATTAGTGGGTTGCCCTACCTCCACTGGGCTAGTGTAGTTAACTTCAATTATCTTAGTATAATTCTCATAGTTACCCTGAGCCAATACGCATACTGATACAGCCAATACTGCAATCACCACACCCACTAGCACTCTCTCATCCATAACCTAAGCCCAGTTAAGCTAATTATTATGCGTTTCGAGGACACTAAATTAATTAAGGTTTAAGTAAGGGGCTAAAGTATGAAGTACGTTAGGTTCGGTAACAGTGGAATAAAGGTGTCTGAAATATGCCTTGGTTTATGGCATCTCCCTCCTTCTAGGGTTAAGGATGAGTATGGTGTCTATAAGGTTGATGAGGAGGAGGCTATTAGGATAATTAAGAGGGCTATTGACTTAGGAATCAACTTCATAGACACAGCCAATATATATCATGGAACTATGCAGGGACCGGACCCTATCCATGCTGGTAATGCTGAGAGAATACTGGGTAAGGCAATAAGAGGTTATGATAGGGAATCATTAGTTATAACTACTAAGGTTAGGGGACGGATGGCTCCTTGGCCTAATGGGGAGGGGTTGTCTAGGAAGCACATTAGGTGGCAGATTAAGGAATCATTAAGGAGACTAGGGACAAGCTACGTAGACTTATACTTAATGCATAGGCCTGATCCATCTACACCAATTGAGGAAACCTTGGACACATTAAAGGACTTAGTTAGCCAGGGCCTTGTTCACTATGTTGGGGAAAGTTACTTCCACCCTGATGACATACGGTATATTGTTGAGTACTCTAGGAGCATTCACTTACCTTTCATAGCCATGCAGGAGCCTTATAACTTAATTGAACGCGACATAGAGAAGGATAAAGTACCGTTGGCCAGTAAGTACGGTTTAGGCATAATGGCCTATATACCTCTTGCTCAGGGGGTGTTAACAGGCAAGTATCTTAACGGCATACCTGAGATGTCTAGGGCAAGTTACGTTGATGAAATACGGTGGAGGTACTTAACTCCAGAGACGCTGAAAGCAATGAGGGAGTTCCATGAAATAGCAAAGGAATTAGGGGTCACTGACGCTCAATTAGCATTAGCGTGGATTTTGAAGAAATCAGAGGAGATGGGGGTTACCATAGTACCAATAATAGGTGCCACAAGTATAACTCAACTTGAGGATAATGTAGGGAGCGTTAATGTTACATTAAGTAGCGATGTGATGAAAAGATTAGATGAAATCTCCAAGATGGCTAGGGTTAATTGGGAAATCAAGTATGATAGGATAATTAAATTAACCCAGTAGTTAAATTCATTGTCACTTAGTAGTTAAAACATACTTTACAGTAAGGGTCATGCCGGGTTCAATTCATCACACTCTCAGAAGCACCCCTACTCACTAATCACCAGCTGGTGTTAAATACCTGTATTTTTATAGTTACCCATTTATGATGACTATAATTAATCTAGGCATGGGAAAGTTAGAAGTCATAATTTAAGTTATTTAATTTAAAAAACACCCTACAATAATGAATACTACTCATTACCTCTTTATCTCAACTTTAGCAGGCTTAATCTCTATTATTTGCCCAGCCGCCACAGTCCTGCCCATGTCTCTAAGTGAGAATCTACCTAAGGCAGGTAGGTCTGAGAACCTTTCAACAACCACCGGCTTAAGCGGCTTAAGCCTAACCATTGCTACATCACCCCTCTTTATGAATTGAGGCTTCTGCTCAACTGTTTGCCCAGTGGCTGGATCTAACCTTGATATTAATTCGATTATTTGGGTTGGCACGGTAGCAGTGTGCACATGCATGACTGGGGTGTACCCTATGCCTATTGTGGTTGGGTGCTCTAAGACAGCTATTCTGGCCACTATCTCCTCGGCAACGGTTGGTGGATTACTTAAATGACCGACTACGTCACCTCTCTTTAAATCCTGCCTCTCGAAACCCCTAACGTTAATACCCACGTTATCGCCTGCCTTAGCCTCCTCAAGCTTCATATGGTGGGTCTCAATACTCCTCACATCACCGACCTTGGCTGGTGGTAATGCTACAATTGTGTCGCCTACCTTAACTACGCCTGATTCAACCCTACCAGTTATTACAGTGCCAGCACCAGTTATCGAGAACACATCCTGTATAGGTAACCTAAGTGGCTTATCAATTGGCCTCTGCGGTGGTTCAATTGAGTCAAGGGCCTCTAATAGAACTGGGCCATTATACCAAGGCATGTTACTGCTCTTAGCCTTAATGTTATCACCCCTAACTGCACTCACCGGTATGAAGGGTACCTTATTAACATCATACCTAAGTATCTTAAGTATCTTAGTTAACTCACCTCTTATTTGCTCGTACCTCTTTTGATCATAGTTAACAACATCCATCTTATTAACAGCAACTATTAAATTCCTTATACCAAGTGTCCAAGCCAGAAACAGATGCTCCCTTGTCTGCCCCTGTGGACCAACACCAGACTCAAACTCACCTGGCCTTGCTGAGACAACTAGTAGAGCGGCATCAGCCTGGCTTGCACCTACGATCATATTCTTCACGAAGTCCCTATGACCAGGTAGGTCTATTATTGTGAAGAAGTACTTGGGGGTCTCGAAACCCACATGCATGGCCTCAATGGTGACACCCCTCTCCCTCTCCTCCTTAAGCCTATCCATTATCCAAGCATACTTGAAGTCCTCCTTGCCTAACTTCTTAGCCTCAGCCTCAAGTTCAGCGAAGGCCTTCTCATCAACATATCCTGTTTCAAGCAGCAACCTACCTGTTAATGTTGACTTACCATGATCCACATGCCCTATTATAGCTAGGTTTAGGTGAGGCTTCTTCAATGCACTCTCAGTAGGGTTCTTTATTATGCTCATCAATAGAAGCCATTAATCTACTCTTTAAAAATTTAACTGAACGGATCCTTAATACGTATGCTTAAACCGCAAACCCTTACTCGTAATCCTAATAATACCTCGCTGAAGGCTAACTCACTCCTCATTTCCCAAATAGAGTGAATTATTAATCCTTAAAGTACCTTACAGCTTGCCTATTGTGATTAAGAGGGTAATCATCAGGACTTAGGTTAAATTAATGACTTAACGTAGCTTATTAGCCTACTTTTAAATGCCTTATAGGTGAATAATACTGAATGCTCCCTAACCCTCATACTGTAGGCATTAAACAACTCCTCATTACTCAGCAGCCTAATTATTGATTCAACAGCCTCATTACTGCTTAAGTACCCTAACCCAAATTCACCGTACTCAACTATGTCACTCCATAAGCCACCCGACTTATGCACAACAGGCACTACCCCAGCATACTGGGCCTCAGCTGCAACAAGGCCGAAATGCTCATTAAATGCAGTGTGGAGTAATACCTTGGCTCTACATAAGTAATCCCACTTAGTTTCCTCACTGGCATCAAGTATGAATTCGATATGCTTAGCCTGCTTCCTAATGCACCTAAAGTATTCTTGATTGTAAGGTAGTCCAATGATGTAGAACGTAGCCTTAGGATAATGTGCATAGACAGCTTCCATTATTTTAACGGCGTCTGTAATTCTCTTATCAGTAGCTAT
Source organism: Caldivirga sp. (assembly GCF_023256255.1). Taxonomy (NCBI): domain Archaea; kingdom Thermoproteati; phylum Thermoproteota; class Thermoprotei; order Thermoproteales; family Thermoproteaceae; genus Caldivirga; species Caldivirga sp. The sequence goes on from NZ_JAGDXD010000055.1 coordinate 53,489, forward strand.
CCTACCTACGGTAATCACCATGTCCTCTTTACGCACTGAACCACATTCATGCGGTATTACTGGAGGATAAAGCACGCCACTTAGCTTTGGCCTATAGGGTAATTGATTAAGGGTCCACTTTGAATTAGCTAGAAGTAACCTAGGCCCTAGGATAGGTAATGTGATTCTGTTAAATTCTAGGAAAATCCTCCTCCTGAGCCTATAGGGTGGCATGTATGTTCCTGGATTATTCAAGTAACCTATATCAAATGGCCAAAACATAACGTGGTAAACAGTGTTTATTGTTAGATCATATCCTAAGCTCATTAGACCTGTTATAATATTCCTAGTTAATCCACGTACGGGTAAATTAGGATCATGCTCAAACACGCTTACTATCCTACGTGCTGGTATATCGCTAATCCTACGGTCTATTCCCCCATTGAAAAGTAGAACAATATCTACTGTAAATCCACTTTCATGAAGAGCCTTAGCCATTGCATATGTTACTAGCTCCTGACCACCCCATCTACTTAAGGTATCGTAAACTATGGCCACATTCATTAGTCACTCACCGCATTAGCTGGTATTAAGCATTAATGAATCAAGAGGAGATACTGCTTAAGGTATCCTCCTTGTCTTAGAGGGCGTGGATTCCCCTTCAGGGGTCGCTGGTTCCTACACTTGGTCGCGGCATCATTGTGTTAGGTAATTTACCTCCATCTTAGGGAATGCGGTAAAACGCACTCCATATTAAGCCATTAACCATAAATAATGGAACTTTCAATTACAAATTAACAATGCCTACCCTTAGACAATTTATACTGGGTTTCGCTGACCATTAAAAATGTTTTTAACCGGCTTAATAGATAGCCTACTGCTTGCAATGAAGAGCGTTAAGATTCTTAAGGTCAAGAGCGTGGGGGATTTTTACGCTATAGAGGATGACTTATCTAGGTTACTGTTAAGTGATAAGAAGCCTCTTGACCCAGATAAAATAGACCCAATAGAGTTAGCTTACTTAATATACGTTGGTGACTTTAAGGTTTACGTTGATGGGAAGCAAGCCTCAATAACTGACGTGCTTCACTCAGGTGACTTAGAGAGATTCGTGGTTTACCTGGATTTAAGGAATAGGGGCTTATACGTTAAGCCTGTTAGGGATGGTAAAATAGATATGCTTGTTTGGGATAAGAAAAAGAACGCACTCTCATCTAACCCCCAGTACATGATTAAAATCCTTGATGAAGGTAAAGGAATTAAGACTACTGAATTACTTGAATTAACTGATTACGCGGAGAAGAATAGGATGAGGCTAATCCTAGCACTATTAAGCTCAGAGGGGACGTTAACTTACTATAGGGCATTCACAATAGAGCCTACCCAGAGGGATGCAGGGTGGCTGAAGGTGAGGCAGGGTGGTGAACCTAAGGGATCTTGAACAAGTGATAGACGCCTCAAGAACTAAGGGAATTAAGGTACTAGTGAGGTTTAAGGGTATTAAGAACCTCATAATGATTGATGGAGAAATTAAGGCAATTAATGTTGAAGGATTAAAGATACCGTGGAGTAGGGCATTCCAGAAGCCACCACAAGTGGTAATTGATACATACCCAGTGGAGAGGATAGAAGTAATATGTGGTGATGAAGTGGTTGCATCATACAGCAGTTTCAATGAATTGGTTAAATCATTGAGCATGCTTGAGTGTTAGGCAATGGGGGTTTAAGTCGAATGTATAGTACGGAAACGCTTATATAGAGGGCTAGGGCTGAGGATCTATGGTCATGCTAGATGTCTTATCTAACGCACTAATGAGCATAAAGAACGCGGAGTCAAGGGGTGATAGGCAGGTTATTATTTGGCCATCATCAAAGCTGATCGGTAATGTACTAAGAGTCATGCAGAGGTATGGTTACGTTGGTGAATTTGAATACGTCTACGATGGTAGGGGTGGGAAGTATGTTGTTCAATTACTGGGTAAGATAAATGATATTAGTGCCATTAAGCCCAGATTCCACGTTAAGGTTAATGAATTACAGAAATGGGAGGAGAAGTACCTACCAGCTAGGCAAGTAGGCATATTAATACTGTCAACATCTAAAGGCGTTATATCCCACTTGGAGGCTAGGGAAAACAGAGTTGGAGGCATTTTAGTGGCGTATGTCTACTGATTGCTCAAAGTCTCCTTACCGATGCCTACTATCATTAAGTTTGACCCATCATTAGGGCACTTCTCCTCTTCGACCTTACCAACGTAGTCACCAGGTCTAAACTCCCTAACTTTAATGTAACCGCATGTTGGGCATCTAAGAGTAGTGTACTCACTCATTCTTCGAGCAACCACTGCTGACGTAATGTTCCTTAAGTCCCTTGCCACAACGTAAAACAACGCCACTGCAAGCGCAACGGTTACTAGTATGGGGATTATTATAGTGTATAAGTCAATGTTAACCAACATTAATGGTCACTGAGCAACCCCAATTGTGTTACCAACACCCACTATTATGACCTCATCATTAGGCTCTGAGTAGGAGTCAATCACCTTACCCAGCCTCTCAACAACCTTATTAACGGCCTCATCTATGACCTTCGTCATTGCGTTAAGTGCCTCAGGCATGCTCATTTTCACTAAAATTGCGTAAATAGGTGTATCGTACTTGGTTGCAATCGACTCTATGTTAAACTTCTCAACCCCAATACCACCCATTGCTACACCAAGCCCCTCCGCTATTGAACCACTTTCCTCGCCTTCCAGCTTTAAGGCAGCATCAATGGTTATCATTAACCTTGGCCTAGCATTAATGTTCTCGTAAATATACCTTATCGCATCATCTAAATGCCCCACTGTTCCACCAGGTCCCTCGGCCTTAACCAAGTATATTTTCCTACCCTTAAAGTTGCATGATGCTATGTAAGTGTCCTTAACTGAATCACTTACTGGCTTCAAATCACTGCATAGGTTCTTAAATCTGAAGACTGTTAATGGGCCCGCTGAATCCCCAATTGGCTGCCCCTTTAGGAAAACTGGTACTGAACCATTTAATGCATCAATCTCCTCCTTCAGTAATGGTAATATCGCAGCCAATTGAATAAGCAGGTAGTAACTCTTGTACTTCATGGCTAACCTATAATAATGGTCAATGACCTTATATATGAAGTTCAACTCCCTTAATACATCAACAACATTAGTGAAGTTCTGAATAATAGGCTTGCTACTACTTATAGCAGGTATGAGCCTTGAGACATCCTTCTCAAGTCTATCATTATAGGAGTTAATAAGTGCCTTATACTTCCTAACTAAGCCCTCAGGCTCCATACTGGTTGGTTCTATTATAACCATTTCCATCAAGTCCCTTATCCTACCCTCTATTAGCCGTTTATCCTCATTAACCTTACTTGATATGAAGTCTAATACCTGCGTAATATTATTATTCATTGAGAGTCTTAGCTTATTTAGGAAACTACTGACCTGTGATTGATACCTCCATAGTTGGAATGTCTCGTAAAACCATGGAAAGACCCCGAACCAAAGTATTAGAAGAATAATATTATATAGTAGATATTGTTGAGTACTTTGACTACCCATGGGGCTTACTTGAAGCGCTTGAAGTATGCCTAAGGCGACCAACGTATACACCACACCCGAAAGACGTAGTGGGGTAATTAAACGTTTTCACAGTATTTAATCAAGTAACCCACATCCTCATTAATCAGTGCAATATCATAATGCATAATCATCATGCATAGGGCGCTTTTTAAGATTTAGGGTGTTTTCTACTTAGGTTAAAAACTTAGGGCATTATTTTTATAGGGTATAAAATTAAGCTACCGTGATGGAGGGTATTAGGGAGAGCAGGAGCACTAAGGTGGCTATGGAAGATTACTTAATGGCAATTAAAGTATTCAATGACTTCCATGGGGAAGCAACATTAACATTAATAGCTAATGAACTTGGCGTAACCCCTGCGACCGCGCATAAGGTAATAGAGCACTTAGAGAATGAGGGTTATGTTGTTAAATTAAGCAGAGGTATATATTCACTCACCGATAGTGGTAATGAAATTGCTAGTAAAATGCTTAGTAAACACAGGATTCTCGAAATATTCCTAGGTGTATTGGGCTTCAACATACTTGAGATCCACGTATACGCTCATGAACTGGAGCATGTTAATGACGCAGTGATTGACCGTATATACACTATGCTTGGTAAACCCACAACATGCCCACATGGTAACCCAATAACTGGTAAACCTGAGGGAGTGAGGTTATCTAGGTCCTATCCAGGTAATGTGATTATAACTAATGTGGCTGAGTCAAAAAATGTATTAAGTTTCCTAATTCAACACAAGTTAAACATTAATGATAGGTTAACGGTTATAAGGAGAAGGAAGGGAAACGTAACCATTAAGATTAATGACAAGCAAATAACTGTTGATGAATCCATAGCTTCAGGAATAATGGTAGCTGAGGTGAAGTAACCATTAGCTAACTCAAACTTAATAAATTGTAGGTAATCTTTAAATTAAGCATCAGAAGCATACAAGTGCAGTGCAGTAATGAACTATTCAATGTCTTGGAAAGCTTACTTAATTTAATGTGCAATGGCGTTGAGGTTAATGAAGCACTGAAGACAGCATTATCCAGTATTGGTAATAAGCAATGTGGCAGCATAGTAAGCGATACTGTAAACCGAATACTAAGGGGTGAGGTTGATGCATTAAATGAGCCATTATTGAACAATTACCTACTTTACTTAAGGCCAAGAATAAGTAGGGAACTTAAGGGAACCTTAACTATAATCCTTAATATGGTTAATGAAGATAATATTAATGAGGCCTTAAGCTACTTGATGAGCAATGCATGCAACTTAGTGGATTATGATAGAGTGTATGCGATTGATTTAGCTAGGTTAATGACGCTAGCTAAATACGATAAGAATATTATTAATGCAATTAAATGTAGAATTAACCTGATACTACATGCGTCATTTGCTTAATTCAGGCGCCTTATTTGTTAGAACTGCTGCCAGCGCATTAGCCTGGGATTGAGCCTTAGCTAGTATTAGGCCTATTGATTCAGCAGTAGGTATGTTGGCGTTTACTGCTAGGTTACGTGCCTCAATCACAGCCCTACTGATTAATATGCTTATAGTCTCCGGTATTAATAGTGTGGAATTGACGGCGAGGTTAAGCGCCCATGATGCTGCCTGCTTAAACATATCCTCGTAGGTCTTAACATCTATCGCCAATTCTTCACCCTTAATAATGTATTTAGCGTTTAATAATGCTGCCTTAACCCTAAGTGACTCATAAACAGGCTTAACATTAATTAGCCTAAGTAGATCAGCTAACTCAGGGGTAACTGTATCACCAGGTTTAGCAACTTGAGTGTCCCTTGCAACCCATATTTTACCATCCCTGATCTGGGTCGGTATCTTAAGCTTACTGAACCTACTTAATACAGGACCTGGATTAATACCAGTATTACCAGCTGGAACTATAATATCAGTCTGAAGCACATCACCAGGCTTAGCGTATCTTCTAACTGAGTTATCTACAATAATTCTATAAAGATCAAATGGATTCTCATTAGTGAATATGAAGCCGTTCTCGCCACTTAAGTACTTTTCAATATCAGGGTTAATTGAATCACCATAAACCCTCCTTAAGGCTATCAAAAGCAGTTTATTCCTAAAAACCTTAACAACACCATGCCCCCTTAAAACCCTCCTATATTGATGAAGCATTGATGCTGACAAACCCTTTAACTCAAATACCAGTATTACACTATGTTTCTTTATTAATTCCTCAAGCTCCTCAAGCGCCTTAACTTTCCACTCTGGATATGGCTTAACCCTAACATACTTCTGCTGCCCAACTGAACTACTAGCCATCATTCACCGTCCGAAGGATTATTATTAAAACTTTACTGCAACCCGCTTAATCTAACCCAATATGCTTAATGCTACACCACTTATGCGGCAATACTGCGTCTTAATGAACATTCATGGTTTAAACATACGTAATAATCAGTATTACTAATGATGAACAGGGAGCATAACCAAGTGCGAATTATGATGCAACTTAAAACCTCAATCCCCAGAATTAAGGTAAATTAAGATCTCGCAACGAAGTTAATCATAATAGGAGCAGGAAAACACTGCGGGAACTAAGTAGAAGTGAACCCTCCTTCATGAACTCTGCTGTTGCTGCTGAGTAACCTCTTGAGCCACCTTAATAGCCTCCATTGGAGGCTTCGCTTCAGGTTTCTTCGGATATTCAAGCACCTTAATCTTAACAACTTCAACCTTCCTAAGTGGGTACACTTTCTTAGCTACATTAAATAAATCCACCTGCACCTTACCCATTATTGAATCCCTAATTAGTGAATCAAAGTCAGTCTCCTGGCTTATCCTATCTAACCTATCCATTATTGATTTCCTTATTAAGTGCTTATGAGTCCTAGTGCACCTGTATGTGGTTATAGCTAAAACCTCCATTCTTAATTTACCACCATCTTTAGTGGTTACATCCTTAATAACCATCACCTTACTTGAGCCTCTCCTGACAAGATTCCTAACGTAGTCCCTCGTTAATTCCATTCCATTGAACTGAGTAAAGGCTCTATCACCATCAACACCACTAACCCTAAACCTCAACTTAACGTTAATGTGAGATAAATCCTTCGTTAAATCATACAGCGTCGTCTCAACATTCCTGCCTATGGCCCTAGAAGGTTCATCAACCGGAATCTCAACTATAGCCTGACCCCCTAGGAAAGCCGGCGCATAAACAGTTAGCCACTTCTTAAAGGCCCACTTCCCTAATGGTATCCTCTGCTGTGCAGCAGCCTGTTGAGCCTGAGCCATCATTAAACCTACATACTATTAGTTTAAAAACTTTACCATAAGGGCATTACTGCTCCTTCTCAATTGATATTTTCCCGCCCTGTATCTTAACGTAAACGTACTCACCGACATCCATCTTCCCACCTAACTCATCCATCTCCTCTTCAGTTAGCATTAACGTTACCCTAGGTATTGGCACCTTTCCACCAAGCATTTGACTCAACATTGGTATTGATCTAAAGACGTTCTGCATCATTTCCAGCATGTCCCTACTTAAGGCTGATGATTCACCTGAACTCGCCGCCACTAATCCAGGATTCTCCCTCTCCTCAACAATATCAATTTTAAACATCTTTCCACCAAAGGGATCCATTACCAGAGTCTTACTGACCACATAGCCCTTGAATCCAGCCATAGTTAAGCAACATTAATTCACTTAATATACTTTCCGCCGGTAAATCAATCCTTGACTATGAACTAAGTAATGCCTTAATCATCCTCTTCAATTCCATTAACTTACCTTCACCACTCATTAGTGCCTTCATTATTAATTCGCCTAATTCAGGGTCCTGAACCATGGTTCCTATTGAATTTCCTATTACATCAGGGTCCATGTAAATCATCTTCACAGTCATTCCTCCGTCGATCGTGAAGTTTACTCCAGTTATCCATGATGCGTCATCTGATACTAGGAAGGCTATGAGGTTAGCCACATCCATTGGGTTACCAACCCTACCTGCTGGGTGTTGTGCATGATCAAGGGGGTTTAATGATGGCTTCCTTGGTGGATACTGCCACTCTGAGGTATCTATCCAACCTGGCGCTATTGAAACTACCCTAATCTTATACTTCGATAGGCTAATGGCTAGAGAGTGAGTTAACGCGACTATCCCACCCTTTGATGCTGAGTATGGTTCAGTGTTAGGTTCTGATTGGAAAGCCCTAGTGGATGCAACATTAACTATGACTCCACCACCACGCTTCGCCATTTCCTGCCCAGCATACTTAGAACATAACCATACACCAGTTAGGTTAGTTGATATTACCTTATTCCACTCATCCAATGTTTGCTCAAATATTGACTTACCACCGAAGCCTATTCCAGCATTATTAATTAACACGTCAATTCCACCAAACCTCCTGACGGCTTCATTAACCATGTTCTTAACATCACCTTCAACAGATACATCAGCCTTAACAAACACTGCATCCACACCATTACTCCTAAGCCATCCTTCCCTCCATTTACCTGCCTCCTCATGAACATCAACAATCACCACCTTAGCACCCTCCAACCCTAACTTATAGGCTACAGCAGCCCCAATACCCCTAGCTCCCCCTGTTACTATAGCTACCTTGCCACTTAGCTTACCGTTACCCATAATTAATAACCCTACTATACGCCTTTTAAATTATTCAATAACATTATTGAATCCTAGGTAACGTTACTGCACCCATTGATGCTGATGATACTAGTGAGGCGTACTTAGCCAGTAACCCACTGTTGTACCTTGGCGTCGGAGGCTGCCACCTGCTTAGTCTCCTCTTAATTTCTTCCTCAGGGAGCTTCAAGTCAAGTCTCCCATTCTCAACATCTATTAGTACCGTGTCACCCTCCTCAACAATGGCTATTGGGCCACCTACAGCTGCCTCTGGAGCAACATGCCCAATCATTAATCCCCTAGTTGCCCCACTGAACCTCCCATCAGTAACTAGTGCAACATCCTGCCCTAATCCTGCTCCAACTATTGCCGCAGTAACCCTCAACATTTCAGGCATACCAGGTCCACCCTTAGGTCCCTCATACCTTATTATTACGACGTCACCAGGCTTAATCTCACCCCTCCTTATCGCCTGGAATGCTTCAACTTCACCATTGAATGGCTTAGCCTTACCCTCAAACTTCATTATGTTAGTTGCAGCAACCTTAACGACTGCACCCTCAGGGGCTAGTGAACCTTTAAGTATCCTTATGCCACCCCACGGCTTAATGGGTGTTGACGGATCCTTAACTATATGACTATGCTCAACGTTAGGTAACTTGAAGCTCTTCAAATTCTCCTCAAGGGTTTTACCAGTCACTGTAATTACTTTACCATTAAGTAAACCAGCCTTCAGTAGCTTACTCATAATTAATGGTAACCCACCCACTTGATCCAACTCAGCCGGCACATAATCGCCACCAGGCCTGAGTGCGGCTATGTAGGGTACCTTCCTAGATATCCTATCGAAGTCATCTAGTGTTAACTTTACTCCAGCTTCATAAGCTATCGCCAACAGGTGAAGTATGGCGTTAGTTGACCCTCCTACCGCCATTAAGACTGTTATGGCGTTCTCAAAGGCTTCATAAGTCATTATATCCCTTGGCTTAATCCCCAACTCAGCAACCTTCATTAGTGCTAAGCCAGTTTCACGGGCGTAAATAATCCTCCTAGCTGAGGTTGCAGGGGGAGTTGCGCTCCCCGGTAAGGCAACACCCAGAGCCTCCGTTAATGCCGCCATTGTGTTGGCGGTGAACATGCCTGCACATGTACCGTAGGTTGGATGCGCATTTAACTCAATACTATATAACTCATCCTCAGTGATCTTACCGGCTATGAAGGCACCCACAGCCTCATGAACGTCCTCAATTGTTAATTTCCTACCACCGTAGAAGCCTGGTTCAGCGGATCCACCGTAAAGGTATACTGAGGGTAGGTTTAACCTAGCCATAGCCATCAATATCCCAGGAGTCGTCTTATCACACCCCCCAATGCCAACAAACCCATCAAAGGCATGAGCATTAACCTGAGCTTCAATCGTATCAGCTATGACATCCCTACTGACTAGGCTATACCTCATGCCTTCTGTACCCATCCCAATGTTATCATTAACCACTATTGTTGGTACAGTCAACGGTGCACCACCACCAGCCTTAACACCTTCCTTAACATATGATGCCAATTGAAGAGTATGTATATTACATGGGCCAGCCTCACTCCAAGCTACTGCTACAGCCATTAAGGGCTTAGCAATATCCTCATCCGTTAAGCCAATTGACCTTAGAAAAGCCCTATGGGGAGCATTTAAGACACCATCATACCTGTCGCTACTCCTAATCTTAACCTTAATGGACACCATATATTTAACCCTAATGGGTTGTGGTTTTTATGTATTAAGGTAGTATATTTAAGCCCTATGATATGTAAAGGTAATCCCTCATGATTGTTCTTCGTTAAATTAAACCATGATTATTTACAATATGTTGGTTAACTTAAATAAGAATTAAGAATACTGATTTTAACTGATTAAAAATTCATGGGTAATGTGGTAAAATCTTGGTGGAAGCCCTTGCAAGTCATGGTTTCCAGGTTAAAGCCATTATTGAGCCTATAAGCAGAAGAAGGAACCCTATTATGAAGCCACCCATTAGGGCTGTGAAGAAGCTTATTATTGATATGATTAAGAGGACTGCACCTATTGCGTGAACCATGCTCTCATTCGTTAATCCTCCCAGCTTAGCGGATAAAACTAGGGCTACCACACCAATTATGATTCCTATGATGGATAATATGACTATGGGTATGCCTAGTAAACCAATAAATGGTATGAAGGTAAACACCGCTGAGAACACGAATTCAATAATCGCACTGACTAGGATTATTACACTACCCGCCAATGAGAATACGTACGCTCCTCGTGGTGTCTTAGACTGCATTAAGTCTCTCTTTCAGCGTCTATTTAATAAATATTCGCATACAAATATTAGTCATTTTATATTCACTTAATTCAATATTCAATGCTTCTCGTTCACTTGCTTAGATTCATTCATTATTTTAGAAGAATTCAATAGGAATCTTATCTTATACTGACCGCTGACTGAAGGTAAAGTACATTGTATACGTCTCTTCTCTTAACCACAGCGAAGGTGAATATGTGGTCTACTTGCCCATCATTAGCCACAGCCCTCACGTACTTAACCTCATCAGGGTTATTGGACTCAACACCATCAATGTTAAGTAACTTAACGTCATTAACACTTAAACCCACGTTACTCAACTGCCCCTTCACGCAGTTTATTATTGAGTCAAAAGCCACACCCTCACAGGCACCACTCATGAAGGCCTCCATCACCTTACCGTGAATTAACTGAACCCTCCTACGTAATTTCTCATCTATTTCAGTACCCATAATCTGAACTTTAGGTAGCCCCATTTTATGCTTAACTAGGCTTCAAATTAATGCCAATATGGGGATCACCATTGATCAACCCTGTATATGTATGGTCTCTTAATTTCCCCGTAATCAATGCCCCCTAGGTTCATCATCATGTACGTGTTTGGTACCTTAAAGACTTGGGCATTAAGGCATTTAAGCTCGTTGGGTTTTGCGTAGATTCTCAGGCTTTTAGCCCCATTTACCTTAATAATATGGTTAAGCAGAGTTAACGCTGATTCACAATTAATTGACGCGATTTCCTCAACATTAACTACGCCATCATCGATACCGGTTATTAGAGCGTAGGCTACAGTATCAGTACCATTAGTTAACTTAAGCGTGTTTACATTAACACCCCTAGTTAACCTTAACCAAGTAGCCTCAATCACTTGATCCCTGACGTAGTCACTATCCCTAACTAACACCCCATCAAGATCATAAGTCTCACTATTGTAGATGCGCAATAAGGCATCTGCATCAGACTCGCTGGCACTACTAATACTCCATTCCTTATTATTAATCTCCCGTAGATCAATGGCTGGTACTATACCGTACTCTCTAAGGTAAATATCCCTGAACCCAATCTTCCTGTATATTGAGTAGGCTATGCTACCGTATGTTGTGAATAGGGCTAAGGCGTCGTAATCACCCTTCAACTCATCAACAGCATATTCAAGCAGCTTGGTTGCATAACCCTTACCCCTGTATTTACTACTGGTGCACACTCCAGCAACACCACCAACCTTAATGATTTCACCATTAAGCCTGATTAAACGATTAAGAATGTAGAGTATTGATGCAACTTCACTACCATCCTTCACGATGAAGATCCAAGCAGGCTTATAGTAAGGGTACTTGGTGAACAATTCCATTAAACCTCCATTGCATGCGTACTTAACGAGACTACACGCATCGTTGAAGCATTCACAGAGTAATTTAAGTGCGAGACATTGTTCATCACTTGAAGCATCCTTAGGTGAAATCTTAAGTATCATTGGTTTCACCATTCACTAGTTAGCGTAAAAGCGTTGCTACATGTGCATTAACCAATAGAACCTACTAATGATTAAGGCTTATTCACTATTTCCCTACGCTGAGTCATGGGTACCCTTGTCCTACTCCATGAGGTTACAATAGCTATAATTATTAATGCTAAGGATGCCCTAAAGGCTATGTGGAGACTATTAATGAAAGGATCCATTAGGCTTGGGGTTAATTCTGATGCACCAACGAATATTTGAAAGGCAATACTCCTCGGTATTGCTGATGACGACACAATTATTGCAATTATGAAGCTAAGCATCATCCCAATGTTACCTATAGTCCTATTAGTCCCTGAGGCTATACCATACATGCTGGATGGCACGTCTAACATAACCATTTTGCCGTTAGATGCGAAGAACATAGCGGCCCCAACGCCGCTTATTGATGATATTAAGACTACGTAGTATAGGGGTGTTGTTAACGTGAGGAGTGTGTCATATAGTACGTAGGCTATGGCCTGGAGCGTTAAACCTATGGAGGCCACAACCCTTGTATCGAATCTATCAGCTAACCTACCACCCAAGGCCGCTGATAGTGAACCCAGTAGGTAGCCTGGTATTAGCCATAGAGAAGCCTCGAATGGGTTAAGCCCCCTCACGCCCTGCAGATACATTATTACCAGGAATAACACGGCGTAATTAGCCATGAATTGGAAGAAGTAGGATAGGCTTGATAGCGTGAACATTCTTATCCTAAATAGGTTTAAACCAATTAATGGGTACTTAGCCCTGGACTCTATAAGTAGGAATGAGGCTAAGAACACTGAGGCAATGGTTAACATTAAGCCCACGGTACTGTTATAACCAACTCCAGCATAAGTTATTCCAGCCATTGAGTAAAGCCCGAGGGATAGGCCTAGGGTTACTGAGCCGGGAATATCGAAGCCTTGCTGTGTTTTAATGCCCTTATCCTTAAGGTATATTAAACCCATTATAAAGGCGATTACAGCTATGGGTACATTAATGTAAAATATCCATCTCCAACCTATGAAGGTAGTTATCACGCCACCGATTAATATACCAGCAACTGCCCCGAAATTCCAACCCATACTAGTCGTACCGAATACAAACCCCCTCTTATTCGCTGGGAAGTAATCACTGGCTATAGCCATAGTGTTACTTGTCATTAGTGAACCACCGAGGGCTTGAATAGTCCTAAACCCTATTAATTCTACTGCATTTTGTGATAATCCGCATAATGCACTGCCAACACCGAATAGAATTATACCTAGGTTAAACATTATTGCCCTACCCTTTATGTCACCCAACTTACCTAGTTGCGTTGAGAATATTGTTACGGCTAATATGTATATTAAGATGATCCATATTAATGTGGATAAGTTAGTATGCAGAGCCGTGAGCATTACAGGTAATGCCAACACTACTATGGTACTATCTAGGGCTACCATGAATGAGGCTAACGTTAATAGAAGCAGTGCAATAAATTGAACCTTATCCATATTGATTCAGCATAGGTTAGTCTTTTAAAGGTTACTCAGTTACCTCATTAAAATTAACCTATACGTAATAATAGTCCCATGGTTCCTCATCACTCCTGAAGACTAAGCAACCATAATTATCGCACTGTATTGAGGCGTAGGGGTTACCTGTTGTCTTATCCCTCACGTCACTCATTGCTGGTAATTTAACACCTATAATGGATTCAATCTCCTTAGTAATCTCATCAACATAATCATCATTAATTACTAAGTCACTCAATCTAAGATTATGGAGCCTTACGAGTAGGGTGGATAATTTACCGTTTACCTTTTTGGCTAAGTCTAAGTCATCCAGGGTTGGCGCATCAATGGCCTTATACACTGCAGTTAACTTAACAGCATGGTAAGCGTTATTAAGGGCCCATGTTAAGTTACCGAGCAGTGTATTCTCGTACAGTAGCGCTATGTTGTTGAGTATTAGTTGCCTAAGTGTATCAATGGTCCATGTTGTTATATTGAACTTAAGCTCCAGCGGTGAGCCGCAAACAGTCTTGGAATCCCTTATTAACCATATGCATAATGGGTCACCGTAGTAGCATCTATTGGTTAATGTGTCTACATCAGTTTGAATTAATGAAATGAAGCCGTTAATTTCACTAATCCTTGAACCACCTAGCGCTAGAACATTAACATCACTGAGGTATCTGGAGAAATCCCTAGGCCTATTTACTGATCCAAATAGTAAAACCGTAGCGCCACTACTACATAATTCATTAATTATGCTACTTAACATGGGTTATTGCCCCTAATGGGTGCTAATTAAATTTACCTTAATGATGCCTACGGCTGAGCCTATTGAGTAGTTTTTAATGATGCAGTTATTTTAACGTATTATTATTTAAGTATTCAGTTTTGCTTTAAAAGATAAGGAGGTGACTCATTCATGAGGTTAACTGTCCAGAGGAGTATACCGTTTCCCCGCATAAGCCTAAGTAGGCTCATTAATTATTTAATGTACATTAAGGATAATGGAATGGCCAATGTTAATGACTTGAAGGGCTCCGGCCTAGACTTCGGTAAGGGTAAGGGGGACATAACTAGGTTCTTCGAGAAGCTTGGGATAGTGAACGTGCAGGATAATACTGTTTCGCTAACAAGCCGTGGGGAGGAATTGGTAAATAGCATTAGGGAACATGGAATCATAGCTTTCCACGAGTACTTGGCAAGCGAACTACCACAGTATAGGCTGCTGATTGAGGTTTTAAGGGATTTAGGCAAGGCCAAGGAAGATGATGTTTTAGTGGAGTTAAACAAGAGAATTACCTCAGAGTCGCCGGCGGCGTGGGTTAATAAGGTTGCATTAAGGTCTATGCTGGGTTTACTGCAAGACCTTGGAGTTTTAATCAGGGTTAATGGGGCAATAGCCTACGTAAATGATGGTTTCACAGACCCCTTAGAATGCTTAAGTAGGGTTTCGGTGCAGGTTAATGGGCAATACTTAGTTGGCGTTAGGGAATTAGGCAACTGCCTAGGTAAGATTATTAACCCATCATCATTAGCCGAATGTGGAACATTAATAACCGCCCCAGATAATACCTTACTCAGGTTCAGTAGCATGGAGTGCGTAGCTAGGTTACTGAGGACATATCAGGTTAACATTATTTAGGGTGTAGTGCAGTCCATTAATGCTAATAACAACCTTCCCGTCACTGCACGATACTGAATAATCCTTAACTTGACTTAACTTAGCCTGCATTAACTTACCATACTTAATGCTCACTAATGAACCATCACTCAACTTAATTAAATCCAAGTGATCCCTGTGAAGGGACTTAACCAAGTAGTTAACGCCACTAATGTTAACTACATCCCCCTTACTTAACCCAATTAAGTGTATTGAGATTGACCTCTTCTCAATTCTCTTATCCCCTCTATAACCCACTACCTTACTGGTTTCCTGCATGAAACTCGGTAATTCCCTATGCACGTTAAGAGCTATGGATCTTGCTAGTCTCTGATTAGTAACCTTTATGTCGAAACCACCGTTAACGTCCTCAACCTTGATAACCCTACCCCTATCCTCACCCTTAGCAAGCGTCATCCTGACTATGTCCATTACCTTTACTTTGAATTCCCCTACATCACCACCAATAAGCCTCAGTTGAATAATCGCCTCCTCCTTCTCCATTAGTTCAGCTCTGCAGGATGGGCATAGGTCTTTCTTAAACGTTAACTTAACGGTGTACTCCTCATCGTAACTACCGGGTATTAATTCGCTTGCCTTACCCTTAACCTTGATTTTAGCCTCATCTCTGAAAACCCTAATGTTCATTTCATCAACAATACCCTTAACTCTTATTTTCGATGATATTAACCTTTCAAGACCCTTAATACCCTTACTCCATCTACCGTTAATGAAGTATGCACCACATCCATAGCACATGAGTACGTTGACCTCATTTGGTGCTTCAATTATTCTATGGGTTAACCTATAGCAGTCTGGGCAAACACCTTCAATGAGTATGTCAGTCTCCCTACCGCAGACAGGGCATATTTTCCTCAGCATTACGGTTAAACTCAGGTAGCCTTAGCTTAAATAACTTTACTAAGCATTAATAATTAACTCTATCATTTAAATTAAGGCCATGATTATAATGATGATTTTATGCTGCCTTTAAGTACCTCTCATATTCCCATGGAGTTATTACGTTCCAAGTCTCCTTCCAATTGTACACTGATAAGTACTCACTCCACTCCTGGTTCTTAACATTAACGTATGCCTTAGCGGTTTCACTTGGTAGGAAGCTGAAGGCTTCGCTCTTAGCGAACTCCTCCACTGCTTCACCTAGGTTAACTGGTGTTTCAGCAACCCCCTTTAGATCGTAGGCTATGTCCGTTATTGGTGCTGGAGGCTCAATCTTATTCTTAATTCCATAAATGGCAGCCTTAATCATCGCTGTGAAGGCTAAGTATGGGTTCATGCTTGGGTCAGGGTGCCTATATTCAATCCTATTAACCCTCCTATTATAGTAAGGTATCCTAATCATCGCTGACCTATTGGCATAACCCCAGACTATCCTGGTTGGCGCCTCATGATGGGGTACAAGCCTCTTATATGAATTAACAGTTGGGGCAACTAATACACTTATTGCCTTAGCGAACTTCAATATACCTCCAATGGCGTAGCGGCACTGTTCAGTTACCTCCTCAGTGTTTGATTGAAAGAGATTAACCCCATCCCTCCATATACTAATGTGCGTGTGGGCACCACTACCGTTAATTCCCCAGAAGGGCTTAGGCATGAATGTTGAGACTAAGTTGAATTCACTGGCAACATCCCTAGCCATCAACTTGTATACAACTATCATGTCAGCTATCTTCAATGGATCATTAACTGGAATGTTTATCTCGTATTGCGACGGCGCAACCTCATGATGAACCTTGCTCCATCCAATACCTAAGGCTTCAAGGTTCTCAAGTATCTTAGATATTGGGTTAAGCAGCATGGAATTGTTCCTACCTTCAAAGTATAGGCCATCATCAGCCAACTCAGGTTTACCCCCATTCTCCTTAATAATGAAGAATTCAACCTCCACCCCCATTTTAACGTATGTATCTTCTGCAGCTAACTCCTCAAGGGTCTGCATCAGTACGTTGCGTGGGTCAAGTACATTAGGCTTACCTGAGTCGTCAAGGACGCTGAGAAAGACATCGACTATTTTTGAACTATTCCAGCTTTCAATGAACATTGACCTGAAGTCTGGTAAGGCAACGAAGTCACTCTTATTAACGGTGGCGTAAGCTTGTATTGATGAACCATCAAAGGGCATTCCATCAGTTAGTATATCCTTAGCCGCATCTATGGGCATTAACTCAGCCCTAGGCCTACCATGTATATCTATTAGTATTGGTTTTACGTACTTTACCCCCGCTGATTTCAGTATCCTCCATACGTCCAGCGGGTCCATTTTACTTAGAGTTTCCTTCACCGAACCCTGTGGCACGATACTCCTCTGGGTTCTCCTTATAAACCTTTACTGTCTAGTTAACTAAAAATCACGTTAAATATATTGCCTATTAGGATAATTTATACTTGCTATTATGGTCAGAGTGTCCAGTGTTTCACTTGGCGTTAAGTTATCCTTTTACAAGTATGGATACAGTAAACCATTCCTCATCCCGTAAACTAAGTCGGAGTATTCCACAAGTATCGAATCATGAGTTGCCGCTACTATTAATCTACCCTGTCTAGACACCACCTTAAGTAATTCACTAACCTTACGTGCATTATCCTCATCTAAACCCACAGTAGGTTCATCAATTAGGATTATTCTCCGCCCCCTAATTAATGCAATGGCTAACTCAACCCTCCTCCGCTCACCAGTGCTTAATTCAATTATTTTCCTATTACCCAATTTACTTAAACCAAGCCACTCAAGTAGGCTTTCTATGTGCATACTGTGATTGCTCATTGAAGCTAATTTAATCGATTCATCAACCGTTAAGTCATTGATAAGTACCTCACCTACAGGCAGGTAGAATACGAGGTTACTCACCTCCCTCCTATTATCCTTAACCTCAAGGCCCATTACCTTAATGGACCCCTCATAGGGAACCCTACCGGCAATAGCCTTAAGTAGGGTTGTCTTACCACTGCCACTAGGGCCATTTATCGCAACAAAGAGTGGTTTATTAATATTGAACGACACGCCTCTTAATGCCTCAACAGTATCCCCTTTACCCTTATACTTAACCTTAACGTTAATAGCCTCAAGCATTGGCTGGTATTCTCCAGCTGCTAAATAAAGCATTTAAATTTAGTGCTAGGGGCCAATACATATGAGTCAAGGGGAGGGTGAGAAGAAGCCGGAGGAGAAGCCTAAGCTACTGATACCGTCCTTCCTTAGGCCTGATGCCTACGTTAAGGAGGAGAAGAAGGGTGCTAGGGAAAGGAGACTTAGGGTTAGGAGGAGTAATGATGTTGAGGAGGGCAAGGCAATGCTTAACCCACAGGTTGCGTCAGAATTAGGCATCACTAATAGGGTTGAGTTAGTGCTTGTTGGTGGTGGATCAAGGGAGAGGAGGTACGTAATGAACGCCGTTGTTAATGATAGGGTCCCTAAAGGTGAAGTTTGGTGTAATGCGGAGGAGATGAGGAGGTACGGTATTGCAGACAACTCAATAGCCACAGTTAGGGCCCCAAGGTAAATTAAAGTAACCTAGACGCTTAATGGTGGTTTAATCACCATGACGATTCCAAGTTCACTTACTTATGGGGTTGCATACGTGCTTGTTCTTTCATCACTAATGGTGGCAGGTATTGAAGACTATAGAAGTAGGTTAATTAACGATAAGTACTGGATACCAGCTATCATAGCGGTACCATTGGTTATTTACTCAGTTGTCAGCAACACGATTATTGAAGGAGAATACATTATTGACGTTATGATTGGAATAATACTTGCAGCCTCAATATATGTGGGTAGGTTCATGGGTGAGGCTGATTCAATAGCAATACTACTCATATCACTAGCAACGCCACCACCGTTAATTCTTAATCCTGTACTCCTAATCCTTAACCTACCCATTATCTCAATTCTAATAAACTCATTTATTCCAACAATGGCCCTAATGTTAATTAACGTTTACATTAACGTTAAGAACAGTAGCAAGTGCAGTAATGACTTAAACCTGACTCAGCTAATCCTATTAAGATGCTCCAGTGTTGAGTCAATACTCAGAAAACCCCTTGCCTACTCAAGCCCAGGTAGTTCACTGATAAGGGCTGGAAGCGATGCAGAATCCTACGTTGCTAACCTACCTAAGGATGCATGGGTCTGGATGCAGTACAATTACCCTTACGTGTTTATACTGGCAATATCCTACGTAATTTACATAGTGGTTGGCAATATAATAGCTAACTACGCATTAATGCACACCTTAATATCCCCATTAATTAGCCAAAACATAATCTGAACCAGTTAACTTAGTTACTTCACTCAATATACCCAGTTCCTCCCTGGTAGCTAATGTAATAGCCTTACCTCTCCTATTGAGCCTAGCTGTCCTCCCTATTCTGTGTATGTATGTTTCAGGATCCCTAGGCACATCAAAGTTAAGTATTAAACTAACATCAATAATGTCAAGGCCTCTTGATGCTAAGTCCGTGGAAACCAATGAAACCGAATCCAATTCCCTAAACCTACTAAGTGTACTTTCCCTAGCCTCCTGTCTCATACCACCGTGTAGTAAAAGCACTCTTAAGCCATCATTACGTAACTGTCTATATAACCTATAAGCCCTCTCCCTAGTGTTAACAAATATTATCGACTTATCCCTAACCTCCCTCCTAGTTAATTCGTACTTACTCCTCCATGAGCCATCCACTAGGTAAACTAATTGATCAACCATAGGTAACTCATACTCATGACTACTCACCCTTATGAACAGTGGGTTCCTTAAAACCTTCTTAACAACACCATGAACATCACTGGGTAGTGTGGCTGTAGCGGCATGGGTCTGCTTCCTATTGCTAGTTAGGCTTGATATAGTGTACACATCCTTTATGAAACCCATGTCAAGCATCCTATCCACTTCATCAATAATGAAGTACTTAACATTACCTAGATCTATGAGCGATCTATCAGTTAGATCAAGCAACCTACCTGGAGTCGCAACTATTAGGGAAGCATCCTTAAGAGCCTTGACTTGGTTACTATACCCAACGCCACCATAGACAACGGCACTATTAAACCCCATGTACTTGTTGAAGATTAGGAATTGGCTCATAATTTGAAGCGCAAGTTCACGTGTCGGCGAGATCACCAATGTCTCATCTAGGTCACCCTTCATCATATTCATGGTTGGGAGCAGGTATGCGGCTGTCTTACCACTTCCAGTCCTAGCCTGCATCGCCACATTAAAACCACTAAGTATCTTAGGGATCACATGCTTTTGAACCTCAGTGGGTTCATTAAAACCATATTCACTTATTGCCTGCTTGAGTTCCTCCTTAAGTAAGTTGAAAACCATGATTCCTCGAACCACTTAACCTAGGTATTAATAAAACAGTCCCTTTAAACACTTTAAGGCAAGCACAATAATGTATTACTAATATATAGAGACTCCAACTAAATATATTATGATTATTTTACTCATATTGGTAAAATATACATTGTAACACCATAGAGTAATACTTATAAATAGGCTACTCTAGTATAATAACAGAGAGTTAAACTCGGGTTTTCGTTTAAAAACAAACGTTTTTATTGCTCCTCAATGAAGTTTAGGTTCATTAACCATGCTTACCTACATTAACACTACATTCCATTAGAATTACCAGCAATACTTATAAATAAGCTAAGTAAATGCCCTAAAGTAGGTGGGGATTGTGGAGGAAACAGAATAGGCTTAGGTAAGTACATTTTCAAATGCCCTAAGTGTGGGTATGAGACTCAACCTGAAGCAAGTAACTTCACATGTCCAAGGTGTGGTTCATTAATGGAAGCTATTCTGGTTGAGATACCTAAGGATATTAAACTTAGGTATAGAAGAAGACTGGGTGTCTGGTCTTATTCATCATTGTTGCCTGAACCTAAACATAGGATTACGCTTAATGAAGGTGGAACCCCATTAATAAGAATCAGTAGGGGCTTATTCGGTAAGTTTGAGGGTCTTAATCCAACTGGCTCATTTAAGGATAGGGGTATGGCTGTTGGGGTTAGTTTAGCTAAGGCAATAGGGGTTAGTAATGTTGTTGTGGCATCTACCGGTAACACTGCAGCCTCAGTGTCGGCTTATGGTGCTAGGGCTGGGTTAAGGGCTATAGTGCTCCTACCTAGCGGTAAGGTGGCTAGGGGTAAGTTAGTGCAGTCAATTATCCATGGTGCAAGCATAATGGGTGTCGAGGGTTACTTTGATGATGCGTTAATGGAGGCAATGGGCATGTTTAAGGCTGGTAAGGCATACTCCTTAAACTCAATAAACGCCTGGAGGCTTGAGGGGCAGAAGAGCATAGCCTACGAGATTTATGAGGACATTAAAGTGCCGGATAATGTAATAGTGCCTGTCGGTAATGCAGGCAACATATACGCAATATGGAAGGGATTCTGGGAGTTAATGCAAATCGGGTTAATAGATAAGATACCCAGAATGATTGGTGTTCAGGCTGAGGGTGCATCACCACTTTATGAAACCTGGAGGAGAGGCTCCAGTGAACTAATTGAGGTTAAGGAACCTAAGACTGTGGCGTCAGCAATAAGGATTGGTAAACCAGTAAACTGGCTTAAGGCTCTTAAGGCAGTTAATAATTCGAATGGAGTGATGGTCACGGTTAATGATGAAGAGATTATGATTGCTAGAAGCAAGTTAGCTAGGAGGGGTGTGTTCGTTGAACCAGCCAGTGCATCCACGTATGCTGCTTACGTTAAGTTGATTAAAAGTGGCGTGATAAGTAATGGTGAACTTACTGTACTAGTGTTAACTGGGCATGGTTTAAAGGACCCTGATTCAGTTAAGTAGCGGCTAATGCGTAACAAGGGATATTAACGTCATGGCTTCCATTAAATCGCCGCTTAATTTAATTAAACCACTTAAGTATGCTTGAACTGGGTCTATTTGCCCATTAAGTAACTTAACTAGGATCTCCCCGGGAACTTGAATTGTTAAGGTTGGGTTACTGTAAGTACCCTTATTGATTGATAATGCCCCATTATTAATCATTACATAAAATGGCTCATAATCGTTACCCTTAAATTGAAACACCTTAACACCTTTAACACTACTTAATAATCCCTCGGCCTCCTTAGCCTTGGCCTCAATTAAGGCGTATGGATCGTTACCAGTACTCATACCTAAGTATCTTAGGTCCGCTTATTAAACGTTACTTAAAATCACAATTACTCACAACGTCTAATAATCAATGTAGGCCTATTGCATGTTAATTAATGGACCCTTAACTTAAGGGTTAGAATCCTATTAATTGCTTAAATCCAAGGAGCGGCAAATGCTACCTATGCCTTACTAAGTCCTTAATGTGAATGTTCCTCTCAGCCACCGTTCTACTAATGAGTGGTAGAGGATTAATTAAAGGCCACTTATAGATTACTATATCGAGTATTTCACTCTCATCATAAT
The DNA here is from genome assembly GCF_023256255.1 of Caldivirga sp. Lineage (NCBI taxonomy): Archaea > Thermoproteati > Thermoproteota > Thermoprotei > Thermoproteales > Thermoproteaceae > Caldivirga > Caldivirga sp. The sequence goes on from NZ_JAGDXD010000055.1 coordinate 76,130, forward strand.
TCACCGCGAAGTAACCCACTGGTCTAACATCACTCCTATTTATCATACTCTTAGCTATCTCCCTATTAACAACATCACCTATAAAGGGGTGAACAAGTATTGATCTATCGAAACCAAATGAAAGATACCTAGCTGACACCGTAAAACCCCTGTGTTCTGTTCTTCTAATGTCCAGGAAGTGGTGGGCTATTAATTCATCGTCAGTTATTATAACTAAATCAACCTGCTCATCAAACCTAACCCCACTAAGTCCCCATATCCTATAGAGCGCTTCGTTATATGAACCACTTATATACTTGCCGTAAGCCTTAATAACCTCAACGTACCCACTCATGACATCGCCATGCTCTAGGTATGGGAATGGTGAAAAACCCAGCAGCTTCATACCCATGGGTTCAACCTCATCAGCCTCCACCTCCTCGCAGATACCGTTAATCCAAGGTATCCAATTGAAGAATTCTTGTAGGTAAAGTCCATTGCTTATTCTTAATCCAACACCACTTTCCTCGAATTTTTTAACTACATCACCCGTCAATATGATTGAACCATCTAATGTTATGTAGGCTGACTTTACTAAGCCGCCTGCATTATCAACTATGCCTAGTCTTAACCATCTACACACCATGGTCCTTAAGTCCTCGGGTAATCTTGCCACAGCGTGCTGATACTGCATCATTATGTACACCAAAATGTGCTTTTAGAGTTTATGGCCATGCATCATCAGGGTAAAACGCAACCCTCATAACTTTACTCCCCTTACCCCAGGCTCTAGCCATGGCGCTTGTATTGAATGAGGACGCAATATTACCCTTAGCATCTATACCTATTACACCGACTAGCCCATTACCATACTTTTCAGTAACATAATCCACAACTCTCTTCAATGCTTCCCCTATGCTTAACCCATTCTCAACTAGGTACGCTGCCTTAATGCAAACCATGTTTCTCACTATTACCTCCCCCAGTCCTGAGGCTGAGAAGGCTGCAACCCCATTTTGAGCCCAATACCCTGCCCCAGGTATTGGTGAATCACCAACTCTGCCATCAAGCTTTAACCATACGCCACCTGTTGATGTTCCAGCAGCTAGGTTACCATCCTTATCCAACGCCACCGCCCCCACAGTATCACCTATTCCTAATTCACTAATTAGCCTAAGGTTACTACTAAAGTAACCTCTTCCACTCATGTAATCCTTAAGCGCATCCTCGTATCTCCTTGACTTAGCGTCACTGTAGAGTTTATGGCTTGGGGTGTATAATTTCCATAACCTAGCTAGTTCCGTTGCTCCATTCCCAACAATTAAGACGTGGCTTGTCTTTTCCATGACTATTCTAGCTAACTTAATTGGATTGGCTACATTCCTAACAGCAGCCACGGCACCAATCCTCATTGATTTTCCATCCATTATACCAGCGTCCACCTCCACGTTACCACTTATGGTTAAGACTGAACCCCTTCCAGCATCAAAGAGACCTGAATCCTCCATGTCTGATACTGCAGCCTCAACAGCATCCACGGCGCTTCCGTTTTGCAGTGCCTTAAGTCCATTAGCTGTTGCGTCCTCAAGCTCCTTCACATACCTAAGCCTCTCCTCATCATTACTAAATCTATATCCACCTGCACCACCGTGAATCACTATTATTGGTTCCACTTGAGGGCGGTGAAATGAACCTTATTAAATTAATTAGTCTTAGGAACCTGGTACACAGGCTCCTTAATCATTTTAAGCAGTATCATCAGTAACAGTGATATCAACCCAATGACTAAGTAACCCACCTTAATGCCGAGAGCTAACCCTATTGGAATAGTTAATACTGATGATACCCCGTAGGCTACCGCTAAAGTAGGCATGTAGAGTATTGGGCTTGAAATTGATGCAAGCAATTGAAGAATTATCGAGTAAATCATCATTGATGATGCAGCCACGGCAATTAACGTGAATTGATTATTGAAGATGTACGTCAATACTGATGATGCAGCTAACGCAATTATTGAAAGCCTCAATGAGTATGATGCCCCCCACCTCTTAACCATTAGGTGCGCTGGTATTATTGATAATGGAATTGATAATACGTATACTGAACCAAGCCAATACTTAGACAGTAGTATGGCTGAGGAAACAATGTAAGGTAGTGAGAATGACATGAATACTGCTATTATGAACATTGCTTGGTTAGTTATAGCGTATCTTAACCCGGTTCCTTTGGGTTTGAAGTAAATGGAGGATAGGGATAGGTAGAATGACAATGAGAGCATTAGTATGGTTACGGTTATGAAAAGCGCACTACTATTAAGAACGGATATTAGGACTCCTATTACTAAACCCATACCGAATAAACCTGAGTAAACGTACATTATGTAGTCTATTAAACCACTATTACTCAATATTATCCCAATCACCCCTATTAATGCCATGAAGTAGAGGCCCATTCCTAAGCCTAACAATGAATTACCAATATATGAATTGCTTAATGCATGAATGAAACTACCTATGGCACCTATTGATAAGGCTATTGAAAGTGTATTACTGGCCCCTAACCTTGAGACTAGAAGTAAGCCTATTAATTGCGATATAGTAAATGTGACGGTGAACAATACACCAGCAGTTACACTAGTTAGCCTAAGAGAAGCTAGGAAAAGTATGTATCCAGCTAGTGCAGCAATGCCGTATGCACTATACTTTAAAGTACCCACTGTGTTACTAAGAGTGATAAGTACTTAATATATTTTATGCGAGTATTAAACCTTCAATCAGTTTCATCGCACTGATTTCTCCTACGAGAAGCAATGATTCAGTGATTAGGACTCAACAATGACTAGAATCATAATAACGGTAACTTATTAAACCCTAAGCATTAAATCCTAGGTATGAATAAGCTTATGTTAGTAATAGTGGTTATTGTTGCAGTAGTTGCAGTGGGTGCATTATCATACGTTTCATTAACTCCACCGGCTAAGCCTAATCCAGAAGTTATGCTAAATAAATGGAGCAGCTCAACATATACCGCTAATTACACAATTACGTACACCGGTAGCATAAATGTCTTCGGCATAATAGGAATCTCATCATCCATGATTGGGCCAAGCATAACTTGGTCTCAAAACACATTAAACAAGGTCTTACTTATATTAAGTTTAAAGAATCAAACGAACACGCTAGTATCAATGAGTAATATTGGTAATAATGAATATAACCTATGTTTATCACTCGTAAGTGGATTAACACTAAGTTACTGTCAACATACATCAGCTTCCCAATTACCCTTAATTAACTCACTGTTGTCCTCTTCATGGAGCTTCACATCCAGGATTAACGTCAACGGCATAAGCAGTTATTGTTATGCATCCGTGTCCAACAGCAGTGAACAGTCATATAACGTGACCCTCTGCATAGCATTAAATGGGGTGCTCACTCAAGCGTACATAATCAAGCGTACCCCTTCAGGGTTCTATAGGATTACCATGACTATTAATAGTGTTAAGGTTAATCAATTCTTATCAAGCGAATTCAATAAGGCTACTGGCAGTAGTTAAGTAATGCGTATGAATGAACTATAATTCTCCATTAAACTACCAATGGGGTCAACAGGAGGTACACCCGTGAGGTTACTTAATGTGCATGTTACTGTACTATTCCTATTAAATTTTTATAAGGACCTAAAGTATTACTCTATCATGATTTTCAGGTACAGGGATTACCATAAGGTGGATAATGAGTGGGTTAAGGTCTTTGAGGACGGTTACTTTAAGCTAAGTTCAATAACTGTTAATAAACCAGCATCAACTGTAATTAATGTAACTAGCGGTGAGGGGCTATTGTTTGTGTTGAAAGGGTTGGTAAAAGTTAATGAAGTATCCATGGGTAACTTTGACGTTGCCTACATTCCTAAGGGATCAAGCATAAGAATTGAATTGAATCCAGGTACATTAGCTTACTTAGCTGAATCATGGGCTGACAATACTAGGGGATTTTACGTGAAGAAAAGGGAAGCAGTAAAACCTGTTACATCTGGTATTCCACCATATGAGAGGAACGTCTACACCATGATAGGTGAAGGTGACCCAGCGGACTCCTTTCTTATGGGCTACACTGAGGGATCCATTGGAAACTGGACCTCCTACCCACCTCATAGGCATGATGGGAAACCAGAAGCCTACATATTCTATGGTATAGATCCTGGCTTTGCTGCTCAATTCATCCTGAGTGATGATGAGGAATTAGCCTACGTTGTGCATGATTTTGACGTGGTTTTAATTAGGAAGGGTTATCACCCTAACGTGGCCTCCACCATTAATAGAGTAAACTACGCATGGGTAATAGCGGCTCCAAGAGGACAAAGGACCCTCTCGGTCAACGTGCATCCACTTTATAGTGGGTTACCAATGGGTCAAACGCACTTGAGGATGGGTAAGTAGGGTACGTTAACTGCAGTTTAAACAAACAGAGTACTTAATGTTTCTTAACCTGTCCCTTAGTACCACGTATTCAATTACCATTACTAATACTATTGATGCAACTAGGATGTAGAGTAATGATGGGTTAACCACAGAGTAGTATAGGGTTATGGCCAATAAGGCGGCACCAATGGCTATAATGGCTTTACCATACCATGCAACAACCGTAAATGCACCCACCGCCACTAGTATTAGGCTTATCACATAGTAGAGTGAGTCAATGGCGTAGGCGTACTGCATTGCATTATAGGTTAACTCAATAGGCTTAACGTAACCGCTTAAGTATGATGCGGAATAGGCCATTACAATAGTTAATAACGCTATGATAGTACTGAAGTAAAGCGCCTTATGTGGACTCTTATACCTCGGATGCGTGTTGGAGAGCCAGGCCGGTAATAATCCATCTCTAGCCATGCCGTAAAGCATCCTGGCTGTTGCGTTTAATGTGGCTAAGTAGCAGCTGAACACACTAATCATTACGCTTACAGCGAAAAGAACTAGACCTGGCTCACCTAGGTAATGCGCAATAAGGGTATAGACTGGGTTAACCCCCATTCCTGACGCCTCATTCACAAAATTTCCCACAGCATACTGCGAGTAACCAATGTTAACCAGTATGGCGTACGTCACAAGCATGTACAATACACCCATAAACACGGTAGCCCATAGTGTACTCACTGGTACATTCCTCCTCGGATCCTTAACTTCCTCAGATAACTGGGTGCTAACCTCGAAACCCATGAAGTACGTTATTGCGAACACTAAGCCCCCTGATAATGCTGATAACGCGTCCAAGGGACTTGAAGCATATGTACCATTTATTGTGAATGGTAGTGGCGAAAGCCTACTAGCATTAGTAATGAATGTTAATGCAACGAAAACAAGCAGTACTCCTACTTCAACACTTGTTAAACTAATCTCAGTCCTAATACTGGGCCTTATACCTAATACAGCTGGTACTAGTGCTAACACAACTGGTATTGGTAATAAGATAAGGGGATTAACCTGGTAACCAGTTACCGCATAAATACCCTCCACACCTAAGTATGCGAACGCTATCGCCACTGATCCAATACCCACAATACTGTAGAATATAGTGTAAACAACACCATTAAGGAAACCCACCCTGGAGTTTATTGTATTAGTTACGTATGCGTAGAAGCTTGCTGCATGCGGGTACTTGCGTGCAGTAACGAATATTGAGTAAACTATGGCTAGGACACCAAGTAGTGTTATTAACATGGCTAATGGTGCAGCAGCCTTAGCACTACTCATTATTAATGCCGCACCACCGGCTATGCTGTATGCTGGTGCTTGACCCGCAAGTGAATTATATAGTGAACCCAGGAAACCCACTGAACTCTTCTTTAACTCACGGCTAGTGGTTACGGCCATAGGGGGTGGTTAACCATACTGGGACTTATTTTTTATTAAACGTTTAGTAACTAAGAGCTGAGACTAATCCTTAGTGAAGACCATTGCTTGCATGTTAATAAATTAAAGAAGTACCTAATGCTTAATGAGTGATCAGTAACCGATGTAGGTTGCCTTAATTCTAGTGAAGAATTCAATAGCCTCCTCACCCATCTCCTTATACATATCATTCCCTGAACCCTTAACACCCCCATAGGGTACCCATGGTTCAAGGCCTATTGTTGGCTTATTGACCTTAACAACCCCAACCTTAGCGTCCTCAATAAACTTGGCTGCCTCGCTAATATCCCTAGTAACTATGCCCGCTATTAGGCCGTACTCGGTCGAGTTAACTATATCTATTGCCTCATCAAGTGTCCTATAGGTCATTACCGCTAACACTGGGCCAAATATCTCCTCCTTAGCTATCCTCATGTCTGGCGTTACACCGTCAAATATTGTAGGCGTCACGAAGTAACCATGGTCAAACTCCTCACTTCCCCTTATTGGTTGACCACCGTAAATTAACTTAGCTCCCTCACTCTTGCCTATCTCAATGTAGCTCAGTATCTTATCGTACTGTTCCTTACTGGCTAATGGACCCATGTCGACACCGTTCCTTAATCCATTACCGACAACTATCTTCTTAGTCCTCTCCACTAGCTTACCTAAAACCTCATCATGCATGTCCTCAGGGATTAGGAACCTTGAGGTTGCTGTGCAGGCTTGACCAGTTAAACCGAAGGCTGACCTAACCGTTAACTCCACTGCTAAGTTAACGTCACCATTCCTGGATAGAACCATGGCGTTCTTACCACCTAACTCAAGTTGAACCCTAATGAACCTATTCAGCCTACCAACCTTCTCATTAATCTCCTTACCAGTTTGTAAACTACCTGTGAAGGTTATTGCATCAATATCCTTATTCGTCACTAACTCATCACCAACCTCACTAGCTGACCCAGTGACCAGGTTCAGTACGCCCTCTGGTAGTCCTGCATCGTAAAAGGCCTTAACAAGCTCATAGGCTATTGTTGGTGTTATGCTTGCAGGCTTCCAAACAACAGTATTACCTGTGGCTATTGCTGGTATTATTTTCCAAGCCGGTAATGATAGTGGGAAGTTCCATGGTGTTATAACCGATATAACACCAAGTGGTTCCCTAGTAGTCATTATTATCGTGTTCTTGTCCTGTGATTGAATAACCTTACCCTGACCCCTTGTTATTAAGCCTGCGTAGAATCTTAACAAGTTGATGGTTCTAACAACCTCAAACATGCTGTCAGGAACGGTCTTACCCTCCTCTAGCGTTAATGTTTTAGCCATCTCATCAGCCCTTGACTCAATAATGTCAGCAACCTTATACAATATCCTAGCCCTCTCCACAGGCAATGTCTTACTCCACTTTATGAATGAATCCTTAGCTATGTTTATGGCTTCCCTTGCATCATCCCTCCTTAACCTAGGGAACTTAGCTATCACCTGCCTAGTATCAGCTGGATTCCTGATTTCATAGAACTCTCTATCTCGTGGAACCACATGCCTACCAATAAATACACCTCTTTCACTCATGGGAGTACACTTGATTAGTCTTTTTAAATTTTACACATATAATTAATATTACGTATAATGTATAATTGCTAATATCTAAGGTGATTCAGCTCGTCCCTTCCTAAATCACTAATCATCCTCTCATCGACCCGTCATCATCCAATACTTTAATCCCACGCAGCCTTTTAACTCATTCTTAAACCCAATACAAGGGTGAATTCATGCAGTACCGTTAAATTCCTCGGCAAACCTCAGTAATCTTATGTGCAGTGGACTTGATTAAATAGGGACCATGGTGAGCTAATTCATCACCCTCAGTGATTAGGTAATGCACTGCCTTAATACCCCTAATCCTCAAGCTATTAATCACATCCTCACTACTTCTCCTCCTAAAGGGCTTTGGATCATATATCACTAAGTCAACATCACCTGGTATCGCATTAGGAGTGAAGTACGCCCTTGGTTCATTACCGAACACATTCCTTAAACCAATAACCTTAAGTAATGAATCAATGTATGTATGAGCCCCTGCTGTGTACGGTTTCTCAAACTCTAATTCAACATATGTTCTCAGGGGTGGGCAAGCCTTAGTTAACTTAGCTAAGTTGAACATAAGTTCCAATGCTAATTCCTCCCCTCTTTCAGGCACATTAGTGATTAAGGCTACTTTCTTTACGAAATCTAGTATGCCGTACACCGTCACTGGTATTGGGATAGGGTATGTGGGTGCTATATTCTTAACTACATTAACTACGCTTCTTTGAACCCCAGTAGTCATTAGTATTAAATCTGGGTTAACATCCTTAAGTCTCTCCAGGAGGACCCCCATGTAAGTTGCTACCTTAGGTTTAAGGCGTGCCTCAGGAGGCCTATGGCAGTACACCGTTACTCCAGCGACCTTATCACCTAAGCCTAGTTCAAAGAGTGTTTCAGTTATTGCTGGGCTTAGGGACACAATCCTCTTAGGCTCATCAGGTATTGCTATGGCCTCTCCCGTGATCTCATTAAATACAATCACAGTAACCGTAATGCTAAGTTATTAAAAAGTATTATAAGGGCGCTACTTAAACCTAACCGTGGCTTACTCCGAACGAATTAAGGCCCTTTTAAGGGGGGCTAGCGAGTTTAGTAGAGTTAAGATACGTTTAAAGGATGGTTCAACATTGGAGGGTTTAATACTACCCAGGCCTGAGGTGGGTGATCCTGATGTATTACTGGTGAAGCTTGAGAATGGGTATAACGCTGGTGTTCACATTGAAAGAATACAGTCAATCGAGGTGCTTGGTAAGTATGAGCCACCTAAGGTTGAGGTACCATCATATGGTACCGTGGTGTCTACCAAGGGTACTGGGGGTAGGGTTAGGTTTGTGGCCACTGGGGGAACTATTATGTCTAGGGTTGATTACGTCACTGGGGCTGTCTACCCAAGTTTCAGCCTAGAGGACCTTTACTTAATGTACCCTGAATTAAGGGAATTAGCCTCAATTGAGATGGTTAACTTAATGTCAATATTCAGTGAGGACATGACTCCAACTAGGTGGAGTGCAATTGCTGATGAAGCATGTAAAGCATTTAATGAAGGAGTAGTAGGGGTTGTTGTACTACATGGTACAGACACAATGCACTACACTGCGGCTGCATTAGCCTTTGCCCTTAGGTCAGCCCCAGGTCCAGTGGTTCTTGTGGGTGCTCAGAGGAGTAGTGATAGGCCATCGAGTGACTCATTTGAAAACCTCTACGCAGCAACCCTAGTGGCTTCTCAGGCAAGCTTCGCTGAGTCAGTGGTTGCAATGCATGAGAACACCAGTGATGGTGTAATAGCTGTTCATAGGGGGGTGAGGGTTAGGAAGATGCATACGTCAAGGAGGGATGCCTTCATATCAATTAATCATGAGCCGATAGCTAGGGTATTAACTAAAGAGGGTAAGTTAATAATGAACACTAGTGATTATAAGGGAAGAGGACAATTGGAGTGTAGTACTAGGTTTGACGATAAGGTGGCCTTGATTAAGTATTACCCAGGCATGAGCAGTGAAATACTGGATTACCTAGTGGATAAGGGTTATCATGGTATAGTGATAGAGGGTACTGGCTTTGGTCATGTTGGTGAGTGGTTACTTAAACCAATAGCCAGAGCCATTGAGTTAGGCATACCCATTGTAATATCGAGCCAAACAATATTCGGTAGGGTTAACTTAAACGTATACAGGAGGGGGGTTGAGTTACTTAGGGCTGGTGTAATACCAAGTGAGGATATGCATCCTGAGACAGCCTTCGTTAAGTTATCATGGGTTTTAGCCAACACTTCAAGGGACATTAACGAGGTTAGGAGGCTCATGCTTACGCCACTTGCCTATGAGATTAGCCAGAGAACAAGGCCCATTGATTACATTGTTAAGCCAAGTGCGCCTAAGTACTAGATCAATTTAAAAAGCCTAGGGTAGTATTTTTGAATAGTGATGTTAAAGCCGCAGGCCACTGATTACTGATGAGGAACTTGGGCCTGATTATCAGAAATACAGCTTTCTAAATGAGTATGACATTGTAAGCGTGATGCTTCATTATTTTAACTAAGTAGTATCACTGTTCTTTCCTTAACTAAGGCACTTAACTATACCATTAATTGTATCGTTTGCTATTCTCTCCACCATTGAGTCAACGTTAATGAACCTACTCATCATTTGAAGCAACCTACCTAAACTAGCGTCAGCACTCCAATTCACCCTAGAACCACTACCACTGGGTTCAGTAACTATACTTAGCATTACCTCTATTGAACTGCCTGCAGCTCTGCCGCTCACCCTTAGCTTAATCTCATTACTTGACACCTCAGTAACTTCAATAACCGTGTCTGATGTTATCCTCCTTAATTCGGCTATTGGAACCTCATCACCCAGGTCAACCCTAAACTTAACCTTAGCCTTCGAATCATTGATTAACTCATAACTAACGACATTAGGAATACACTTAATTACTAGGCTTAGGTTCGATAATGCTCCATTAACCTCCTGAGGAGGCTTAGTTAAGTTAAATGAACCACTATAATGTAGGTTAACCATTAGGACCACCCCACTACCCTCCTGCTATTCCTTATTACCTCACTAGTTAATAATGTTAAGGCGGCAACCCTACCCCTCTCCTCATCAATACTACCCTTGAAGTCTAAGGCAAGGTTACGTAACGAATTATCCAGCTCCCTTAAGTCATCGTAAAGGTTAACGCCGAATAATGGATGACTCCTCGTCACTGATCTCCTACTTGAACCTAGTAGGATACTAACCTCATCACTAAGCTTCTCACCCACTAACCTTCCTGTGGTGAATTTACCACCAATCACTGAAACCAGGTTACTTGGCTTATCATGCCTAATTATTGCGAAGTCCCTTGCCGCCTCCCTAGTGTTAACCCCAGGCATCTTTATTAATGGCCTAACTGATGCGTAAGCCCTAACTACACCTATCCTGGAGAGAACCGGAACCATTCTTGAACCCTCTGAGGTGAGGAAGTTAACGTCATCATCAGATATTGCTAAGTTATCCGGGTCATCAACTATGACGGCTGTAGTCCCCACTATGGATGATGATGCGTAAGGTAGAAGTATGTCACCATCAGAGGGCATCCTCATTCTATTTATGACCCTCCTCGTTAACCTATGTTGGTAAACAACCATTACACCCATCGTAGGCATCATATCAACCTCAATTCTAGCCATCCTAACTACCTTATATGTCCATGGACCAGCAGCAACAACCACAACCCTCGGCTTAACCCTCCTAACGTCTCCAGTTACATGATCCTTAACAACGACTTCATCAATCACGTCACCATTTACATTGAAACCCATTACCTCAGCTCCCTGAATAATTAATGCTCCTTCCCTGTACGCGGAAACCGCTACACTGAACATGAGGTCCTTAGCGAAAACAACCTTGTCTGGTACCTCAACCACAGCCTTCACTTCAGGGTTTAAGTTAGGCTCCTCCTTAAGGGCGTCTTTAGGCTCAACTTCCCTATAATTAATGTTAGCAGCCCTTAATCCCTTAATAAACTGCTCCCTGTACTCCTCATCATCCTTATCCACGGCCACGTAGTAGCCACCCGTATCCTCAACCGCATGAGGAGCAATGCTTGCTATAATCTTATTCTCCTCAGCACACTCCACCGCTGCCTTAGGATCTGTTACCACATACCTAGCTCCACTGTGAAGTAGGCCATGCATTCTACCGCTTGTTCCGCTGCCGATAACATTTCTCTCAAGTAGCATTACACGGAAGCCCCTTAGCGATAAATCTAGGGTTGTGAATAAGCCATTAATCCCACCACCGATTACAACTACATCTGGGTTAAAGCTTGTCATTAAATCGTGCCTCAAGTTCATTTTTAAACGTTTTACTGATTAACTAAGTTCATAAGCCCACGGCACCTCCTTAGCCCACCCTAAGGCCCTCTGTACTGCAGCCTTCCAGCCCTTATATAGCCTCTCCCTAGTATTAGGGTTCATCTTGGGTTTAAATACCCTATCAAGTTTCCAATTCTGCCTAACATCATCAATACTACGCCAAAGGCCTACTGCCAAGCCAGCTAAATAGCCTACTCCTAGTGATGTTGATTCAAACACTGATGGTCTCCAAACCTCAATACCTGTTATATCTGCTTGGAATTGCATTAGGAAATTGTTCCTAGCAGCCCCTCCATCAACCTTAATTCTAGGCGACTTAACCCCAATGTCACTCATCATTGCCTCAAGAACATCCCTGGTTAGGTATGCTATTGACTCAAGCACAGCTCTAGCGATATGTTTTCTTTCAGTACCTCTTGTAATACCTATTATTAGACCACGGGCATATTGGTCCCAATAGGGTGCCCCTAAACCCACAAAGGCAGGTACGAAATAAACGCCACCAGTATCTGAAGCAGCCGAAGCCAGTGGCTCCACTTCATCGGACACTTCAATTATCTTAAGTCCATCCCTAAGCCATTGAACGGCGGCACCAGTGATGAAAATGCTTCCTTCAAGAGCGTACATAGCCTTACCCTCCTCAAGAGAGTAATAGATTGTTGTTAATAGGTTAGTCTTAGATTTTACGGGCTTTTCCCCAATATTCATTAATATGAAGTTACCTGTACCGTAGGTTGACTTAACCTCACCAACATCAAAACCAACCTGCCCAAATAAGGCTGCCTGCTGGTCACCAGCATCACCGCACACTGGTACACTAATGCCACTGAGTATTTGGGAGACCTCAGGTCCCGTATACCCATAAATGCTCTTATCACTTGATGGTCTTGGTAACGGTAGTATACCCTCAGGTATCTTACCCTCAATCTCCAGTAGTTCACTATCCCATTCAAGCTTATGGATATTAAACATCATAGTCCTAGAAGCGTTACTATAGTCAGTTACATGAGCCCCACCCCTCTCAGGGGTAAGCACATCCTTATTACCCTTAGTTAAGTTCCAGATCACCCACGTATCGATTGTGCCAAAAACCACCTCACCCTTCTGAGCCTTATCCCTAAGTCCCGGTACATTATCAAGAAGCCACCAAAGCTTCGTCCCTGAGAAGTAAGCATCAGGTATAAGCCCAGTCCTTTCTTGAATCATACCTGAATAATTTCGCTTCAAGTAATCAACTAACCGTGAAGTCCTCCTATCCTGCCAAACAATTGCATTATAGACTGGTTGCCCATTTCTAGGATCCCAGACTACTGTTGTTTCACGTTGGTTCGTAACCCCAATTGCCGCAATCCTCCTTGGATTAACCCCAGCATACTCAATGGCCTCCTTAATGACCAACTTAGTCTTCTCCCATATCTCCAATGGATTATGCTCAACCCACGCAGGCTTAGGGTAAATTTGAGTGTGCTCACGGTATGCGTAACTCATTATTGAACCATCACTTGTTACTAACGCGGCCCTAGTACCCGTAGTGCCTTGGTCAATCACTAGGACATAGTCACCCTCAACCATACTTAATCATTAGGGTTAACGGCAGTAGATTTATATGCATATTACGTATACCTTCATGCATGGAGATAGGACACTTTAAGTGGTTAAGTGAGCATAAGGCTGACTTAAACATAGCAAGTAGTGGCATGATACCGGTTAGTAAGGATGATATTGAGAAACTGGGGAAACCAGTTGATATAATGGGGGTATTAACCAGCATTTATAATGTACCTATTAAGTCAGTGGCATTAACCCATGGTACTCAGGAGGGTAATTTCGCTGCCCTATCAGCAATTAAGAGCATGGTGGATCAGGTTGTAACAGTAATACCGGAGTATGAGCCAATTAGGGTTTTGCCAAGTTTCCTTGGGCTTAAGGGGATTGAGGTTAAGGTAAGTGATGGGTTAGGTGAATTAATCAACTACGTTAAGCCTAAGACAGCATTATTCTTCTCTAATCCAAATAACCCACTGGGCGTGTACTTAAGTAAGGGTGAGATTAGGGATCTTGCTGATGAAGCTAGGAGAAAGGGATCATACCTTATTATTGACTCAATCTTCCTCGAGTTCATTACTAGTGATTTACGTGACCTACCCATAGAGAATACTGCATATACTTTCAGTACATCAAAGTTCTACACTGTTGACTCATTTAAGATTGGTTGGATTATTGGTGATGATAAAATTATCCAAAGGGCAGTTAATGTGATCAACCTAGTGAGCCCACTGGTCATGGGGCTTGAAGCAGCCTACGCCTCAATAATACTTCAGAATAGGGAATGGTTTAGGAGGAGAAACCTAAGTATAATATTACCTAACCAGGAATCCTTAATGAGAATCAGTGAATCCTTAAGCAGTATAATTAAGGTATCATACTTCAGCAACATGCCTATAGCCTACATTACCACTAAATGCAGTGTGGATAGCCTTGAATTAGCTAATGAACTATTAAGTAGGGGTGTTTTAACAGTCCCAGGTTATTACTTCGGTATCAGTAACGGCATTAGAGTGGGGTTAGGCTCAGTTAGCCACGATGTCTTCACTAAGGCTCTTAACGTAATGGCTAAGGTAATTGAGGACCTATGCATCAAGCATTTTAAATAACCCAACACTAGGTGTAGGATTTAATGCGCCTTAGAACCCACGTGATCTTCTCAATGGGCCTAATCACATTAGCTGAATCGGCACTGAGGATAAGTAATGTAGTCCTCCTCTTGGGGTCCTCCCTGGTTTTATCATACTTAATTAACTTTCTCATAGATGTACTTGGGCATGAGGAGAAGAATGGATTCACCCGTAGGACACCGCGAACACACACTATGGGTAGGTCATTTACCCTAGGCCTAATAATAAGTATATTGACGGCTATGTTCCTCTATTACATGTCACCCATAGGCATATATAAGGCATTAATCATTGCATTAATGGGTCCGGTGACTGGGTGGAGCCATATGCTACTGGATGCATTGACTGAAAACGGCATATACGTTAAGAGGAGGGGGAAGTGGACTAGGTTCGCCTTAGCCCACTTTAAGTACAATAATTCAGCACTAAACTGGTTATTCATAGTAATTGGAGTAATGTTAATCATTAAATCACTATTTTAACCGAATGCATGCTTTAAACACTATACAGTGAAGTAGGACTGGGGGTTAACCTAACGCATTTTAATTACCCCTAAGTTAATGCTCATCTTTAAAGCTTAAAATAAGTGAAATAATACTGAGCCTCCTATAATGCAGCCTTAAGATACGGTATTACTGAATATTAAAAATCACTATGAATTAGTCAATCATTAAAGGGGGAGTCAGCGTTCAAATCCCTCACTCACCAAGTCAGATCTTTGGCACTCATCATTAAGTTAATCATTTAAATAATCATGGTTGCTATTGATGCTACCTGAGGCCACCTCTGCGCAGCCTCCATAGCCACTGGACCATGAACCTCAGTACCCTTAACCTGCCCCTCCTCAGTAACTATCACTACCGCATTATCCTCAAAGGCAACCCATGTTCCATCAGGTCTTCTAAATGGTCTCCTTTGCCTAACTACAATAGCCCTAAGTATCTGCTTCCTCATTTCAGGCTTACCCTCCTGGACACTGACCACAACCATATCACCTACACTAACCCCAGGTATTCTCCTATGCACATTCTTGGAGTAGTGTCCAACCACTCCAATTACCTTAACTAACTTCGCACCACTATTATCTGCAACATTAACTAAACTATTCATGAATATTCCAGGCGTTAAATGGAACCTCCACGGCACACCAACTGTACGTGGTCCACCTCTCTTAGCCATAGTGAAACATACTAACCTGGTCTATTTAACCTTTACCCAACTAAACTAACCATGAACACTACTTGTGCCATTACTAATAAGGAACACGTAAACCGGATACGCCACCCCAGTACTATATGGGAGGATTTCAACATTCCCAAACCTGGCTATTAAAGTGTAATTACTCAAATACTGAGTGGTGACGAGGTAAACTGTACCGTTTAACCTTAATGCAGTGTTAAGAGGATAGTATGAGGCAATTACGTTGGCCCCAAACCTATCGGCTAAGTGTATGAACGTGTAAAGGCAGTAATCCGTAACATAGGTGCCATTTAAGTGATTTACAATGTATAATCCAGCCTCATAGGCATAATGCTCACCTGGAACTGTAATACAGGCTCTTGGGAAGACACCTTGAACCAGCGTCGTCTCGGGTCCAATGGTTGGGAAAACATAGTTAACAAGTGTCGACCATGACCACGATAAGTCAAGTATAATTACTATAATCAGAGTTATTAATGAAAGTAACCGGGGTCTAGTCACCAATGGGGCTAATGGTATTGGCAGTATGAGGGACCAAATCCACCATGATACAAAGCTTATGCTGGGCATTAATGCTGATGGAAGCAGTATTACCAGCATCCATGCTAATAGTGAGTATATTATGAAGTTACCCCGTCTTAATCCATGACTGGCTAGGATTATTAATGGCCAGTAATTTATGATTAACTGAATCAAGAAACCCTCAATTGCATAATACGGTGATGCAGGCTTACTTTCAACTAGACTGCTTGAAGCGGTTACGGTTCCTTTAGCTACGGTGAATTTAAGCATCGTGAAATTAGTGTAGAATCCATCAGCAATAATACCTATTAGGGCTAGACCAAGCCACCTAGGGTCCCTATCCTTAAGAGTGAAATACGTTATGAATAATAGGGCTAGTAGTGTTGCAGATACTTGATGGGCTAAAGCCGATAATACTGTTAAAACCAGTAGCAGTATCCAGTGGTGTTTACCTGACTCTACGTGGATGTGCATTACAGTCATTGTTAGTATCATTAGGAAGAGCCCAAGAAGCATCATTGCGAATTCCCAGGACAATGAGTACATGGTTGGATATAGGGTAGCCATTAATGAAGCCAATAACGCATCCCCCCTGCTAAACCCCATACGCCTTAACATTAGGTTCATGGAAACGCCGATTAAACCTAGTAAAACTGCATCATTCAACTTAAATATAAGCCAAGGTGACACAATGTGGGCAATTGGGTAAAGTATGAGGAACAGTAATGGAGGAAGCGTAGTCCAGCCGCCATACCACCAAATATGAGTGAACACAGGCTTAGTAAGTAAATCCATGAGTGCTGCCGCGTATTCAGGTGTATCGTAACCGACGAACCATGGCCATGACACGATCTCTGGAATTAAGCGAATAATAAATGGCGCTAGGAATACTATGAGGTAACTGTACTTTAGTGTAAGGTTAATTAAGTGATTAATAGCATCATGCAGTACTTCCCTCATGGTTAAGTTACTTGATTCATAATTCATTAATATTAAACCTACACTGTACGTATCAAAGCCGGCAACCATAATAATGGCTAATATTATGGACCCTGGCGGAGGCCCCCAGCTTTCTGTACCAATTAACTGGTAAAGTCCATTAGTGATTATGAAGTAGTTGAAAACTAACCCAATCCTACCTACCCATGCCAGGGAAAAACCAGTAATGGAAAGTAATGCAGCTAGACTCCACTTAACATTAAGCATGCTCAGTAACTGCGCCGTAATCCCAATTAACATTAACCAGAAGACCAAGTCAATAACCCAACTCCCCCTGCTTAACTGGAGAGCAGCAAGCAGTGGTGACGCAATTATTATTACCCATGGGATCAATTTACTAGTTATGGTACTGGAACTAGCCATAAGCTTAACTAGCCCTTAAGTTGATACTTAATATAAGGCTTACGTTCACATTCAAATAACCATACACTATTAGGTCTTAATCAATACTATAGGGATTTAACCTTACATCAGCAATAATTAATAAGGGAATAATACGTTAAACTCCATATAATCTATAGCAGGTTAGGCATTGACTTGGAGGCATTAATTCATTATAGTTTTCAGTGAAACCTTGACTCATATAGTTTCTCCTCTTAATAAACTTAAGCCTAAAGTCCTGGTAATCCCTACTATACCATATGCTTACCGCATCATTATTATTAACATTACCGAATATTAACTTCCCAATCTTAAAACAGCTACCCATGAAGCAACGTGGTATTTTATCGTCTTTAATTGGTAGATTCAGGAAGACACAGGGTGAAACTTCACCATTAACATTAATGAACATTGCCTCAGTAGGTTTCTCCGGGCATTCTGATAATTCCCAGCAATTAAGCGAGTATGCAAAGACCCTTAAGTCCAATTCTCCAGCTCTCCTCATAGTAGCGTTAACAATGCGGCTAATAATTCTTGATCCCTGCTCCATTGGATCTGTAAAAACCTTCCACTTGAACATACCCTTACTTAACACGTATGTTAGGTTATCGAGGATTACCTCCTCAATGCCTAATTCATGGCATAGTTCCATGAAGTCAACTGTTTCATGAATATTCATAGAGGTCATGATGTAGCTTGCCACAACCTTAACACTACTCCTTAATTTCCTCTTAAGATTAATAAGTCTCTTTACGTTATCAACTATAGTCTTGAAATTACACCCAACCCTTATTGAATCATGTGTCACTGGATAAGCTCCAGCGAAGGTTACTGCTATAATGTTGATTCCTGATTCTAATAATTTACCTATGAGACTATTGCTCAGCAGTAACCCATTTGTTGTAAGGCCAAAATTAATCTTGCCTTTAACAGCATCAATAATATCGGTAAGTCTTGGATGAAGAAGAGGCTCACCCCACCCCTGTAGGTGAATGTAGTCTACTGGTCCGGTACTGGTTAATTCTTCAATCACCTTACGAAGTAAGCGTGGATTCATGAAGCTTGAGACCCATTTATCCTTCAATATGGTTCTTGGACAGTAGACGCATGATGCATTACAGGTAGTTGAAATCTCCGCTTGAATGATCTTGGGATAAGAATTGTTGTTTTTAGAGTTAATTACGAATCACCAATCATTCAGGTGGGTGGAGGTAGGTTTGAGAAGAAGGCTATTGATAATCCTAAGGCTATTAGTATTATGATGATTAATGAAACCATGTAAGACACCACCATGCGTCCAGCCTTTATCTCCTTAAGGGTCTTGAACCTTGTTGTAAGTCCTATTGACATGAAGGTTAAGGCAAAGAAGAAGAACCTAAACAACTCAGTCTGTGGTGTTATTCCACCAGTCATTAATTTTGCAGCTGAGGCAGCGCCAACAGTAAACCCTACTCCCCACAGTAGTAGCCATGTTGCTAAATAACCTAGAACAAACTTAGGGAACCTGAACCATATTTGAATTGCCGGAACCCTTTCCCCAGGCTTCTTCTCAATTCTAGTTAGCCATATTACAGCAAGGATAAACGCCCAAAGGCCAATCCAAATATCAATAAATACCTTATTCATAACTGCCGTGTTTAAAATCCACCCTTTGTAGGTTGATAATCCATGTTGAGCGCTAATTAAGGCGTCAGCTAAGGCGCCGCTTGCCGCAGCTGCTCCATCAGTCTTCACGGAAAGGCCCATCCATGCACCAGCAGCGTAAGGGGCCCACTTGAGTAATGATGATGCTGCAAAGGGTAATATAACTAGTTCCACCACTGCAAATAACACAATTATTGATGATACGGTTGCTGGTATTACTGAGGGGGCACCTATGGCCGCTGCAGTAGCTATTGCAGCTGATACGCCACATATACTTACCCCTGAGGCTAATGTTGCGGCCCACTTAATGTCTAGTTTAAATACCTTATACGATAGTAAGTAGGCTATTGGCCAATATATTAGGTATGCCGCAATTATTGCTATTAATGATCTTTCAACCAAAGTTACGGCTAACGTTATATACTTTAAAGATGTAGCGCCAATAAGAGCCCCCAGTAGGACTATTGCGGTTTTAATATACCACTCAGTTCTGGCCCCAGTTTCAAAAACTGCAGGAAGCTTCCTATAAAAAACAACATTGGATATGATTAATCCAACTAAAAGCAGGTAAATTAATATACCATCTGATCCCACTGGTATTGACCAAGTTATGTGAAGCTTAGCGTACTGGTCAGGCGTGGCGTTGAAGTATGCGTAACCGAAAAGCCACCAGAGGACAAAGGTTAATGTAAACATTATTGTGAACCCAGCCATAAACCTCCTTACATTATGACCCATTAACCAAGCGGCAATTGTGAGAATAGTTAGTAGAAATAAGTAAAATAGGAGCACACTAATTACTGGATTAAGACCTACGTAAGCCTTAGTCATTGTTAATGCTTGACCAATAACCACAATACTTTTTAATGGATCCAACCATGGCGCGGCAACCCTAGGTACCCAACCCAGGATATAAGTATTATAGTATCCTGGTAGCGATAAAATGAATATTAATAATCCTATCCATAATGCCCACCAATCCTCCTTCTTCCATAAAGATGACCAGTCAATCTTCTTTACCTGAGATGACATAATTATCAACAGTGTAGTAACTAAAGCATAAATAAGGATTGTTTCACTTCATGATAATTTAACACGTGAAACAGTATTTGAATTTTAAATACTACTAATATTTAATTCATTAATATACATTAAAGATATTGCAATATCATAAATAATTCATGTTATAAGTTAACAAATCTGTAATCATAAACAACCATTACATACCACTATGAATCAATAAATATTGAACCCACCTAGTGTAAATCCGCGCATTAAACTACATTACTTAAGATAATTGTAAGTGAAATAAATGTATACTATAAGGGAAATATTATGAAAACTTGCCCTTAAGAGTAATGATTCGGATTCAACATCAATAAAAATTACGTATTTAATAATTGCATGATGGGGATCGCTAATTAGCTTGATGTTGTTGTAGTGGTTGTGGTTACTGTCTTATAGAAGGTTGCATTAAATGGTGCATAATACATTGTATTGTAGTAATAGCTTAAGTATGGGTTATATATTACACCCTTAACGTATGGCTGAACAATCATATACGTTAAACCAGTGGGTAGCCAGTAGTATGGTGCTTGTTCATACATTATCTTATATACCTCAGCATCAAGTTTTAGCTGTTCAGTTAAATTAGTTATGAATGGTAGCTCATTTGTCAACTCATTAACTAGACTATTGTTGTACCAAGCTAAGTTACCGCTAATACCACCATTAATGATGTTGGCTAATGGCCACATCTCCTGGAATAGTGGATCAGGCCAATCTGGACACCAACCTAAGTCAACTATAGCTGGTGTACCGCTTGGAGTCACCCAATTATCAGTAGCTGATGCAGTAACTAACTGCAGTGAAACTGGGACACCTATTTGGGCTAATTCACTTTGAATAATCTCAAACTGCTCCTTAGTGAACTCTGTTAATGGGGCTATTGTGACTATGTTTATGGTTGGCAACTGGCTACCGCTGGTATCGCCAACAGCTGTACCGTTAGGCAACACAACATAGTAACCATACTTATTAAGGAACTTAACAAGGTACTGCAACGCTAAAGTTAAGTTATATTGATAGACAGGTAGATTGTCTGGGTTGTAGTATGGCTTGAAGTTTGGTGCAATGGGCCCCACGTAGGTTGTGGCCCAATACATACCCAATGCGTAGTACGGCTGCAGTAATGCAGTGGCATTTAACGCATGGACTATAGCTAACCTAAAGTCAGTACTATTAGTTGGCCAGACATAGTTGTTAAAACTTAAGTAGAATACACAGCCGCTTGGCCCGAAGTTGTGTATATAGAGACTCCAGTTACCGTAGGGTATACCAGTGGCTGCTGAGTATAACTTGACTAACGCCGGCATGTTTATTGTGGATACTGTGGTTATTTGAGCTATGTTCTTAACGAAGTCTTCAATCCTATCTGTGGTGCTTAAACCATACTTAACATCAATGTACTTGATGTGGGCTGGTTGAATAATCCAAGGTATCTCATTACCTAAACCATGCTCATAGTAGTAATAGACCCAGTAATTACTATTATTCTCCAGTAGAAGCTCCTCACCAGGTGTGTAGCTCTTTACTATGTATGGTCCAGTACCAGGCATTGGTGTGGTACATAGTTGAGTGTTAGGTGAATTGGGTGCAACACCACCGTGGGAGTCAATGAAGGTTGGGTCAACTACGAAGCCCCACCACGCAGCAATATCTGTTAGGAATAGTGGGTATGGCTTCAACGTGGTTATCTCAACTTCAAATGGATTCAAGACAACTATGGCTTGGTTTGGATAACTCATAATCTTCTGTATTGTTGAGTTAGCTACATTAAAGTTGCTTAACACATTGGCTAAGGCGTAGGCGCATAGTGTGGCATTGCTTAAGTAAACATTATTACCAGTAGCATAGGCTAATGCGTTGCATGCACCCCACGGTATGAAGTAACCAGTCATGGTAGCCTCAGTGATATTATACAGTATGTTACCGTAATTGCTAATACCTGGTCCCTGACCCATGAGTATTGTCCTATATATGCTGAACCAGACAGTTGTGGCATTAACTGGGTCACCATTACTGAACCATACATGATGCCTAATGGTGAAGTACCAGTGTTGATCATCAGGAGTACTCCAGTTCTTAGCAATAACTGGAACAATCTGCATGTAGTTGCTACCATTAAAGCCAACTAAGCCTTGGAACACTACTGCGAATATTGGACCATCCTGAACATAGAATCCAGTAGCTGGGTCTAAGCAGTCTGGTGCGGCAACCTGGGATACATCAATTAATTCACTTGGGTTCGAAGTATAGAGTTTAACAGTGTATGGTGCTGTTGTTGTGGTGGTAACCACAGCAATAGCTGTAGTTGATGTTACCGTTGTTGCGGTTGATGTTGTTACTGTTGTTGCTGTGCTTGTTGTGGTAGTC
>NZ_JAGDXD010000056.1 GCF_023256255.1 Caldivirga sp.
CTGCGCAAGCGGTCATATTCTAAGTGGGGATATTCAAATGGCTGTATCCAGCGCACTATTTCTGGTAATGGTGATGATAGGGAGCATGTTGACCCTAAGGTACGTGCTAAAGCTTAGGATAAACGCCTGGGGCTACGCTCAGTAAGTTATCATATAGTTAAGCTTCAAACTCAAAAATTAATCCTTTATTTTAACTTCATCTTAAGGCTAATCCTTATTAAGTATGCCAGCCTTAGCTGAAGCCATGGGGATGAGGGTAAACATACTTGTTAAGGTGTTTGAAAGAAGGAACTCAATAATAGCCTGGGTTAATAATAAACCAATCCTAATAGTTAAGTACGGTGATAAATTCTACGGTATGGACGCGGTGTGCGCTCACATGGGTTGTGCCCTACTCACTGATGTTAATGGTTATGTAGCTACATGCCCAGCTCACTTAGCTAAATATGATGTTAGGACCGGTGAATTAATAGAGAAACCTATGGTTAGGCCTGAGGCTCCCTGCGAGTACATGCAGGTTAAGGTACCCTTAAAGACGTATAAGATTAACGTTACGCCTGAGGGTTTCCTTGAGATTGAGGAATAGGGCAACCAGCGTGCCTAGCGGCTGTGCACAGTATGTTAACTAATTCACTTAGCTTTAACTTACCAGTGTTAGTGTTCCTTGGGCTTGGGTGGTAACTCATATATACTGCAACATCATTAACCATAATGACTCCTCCATGCTTAAAACCTCCACGTAACCCAAGGGCCATGGACACCCCCCTCCAGGCAATTTCACCAAGCACCACTATTGCCCTAGGCTTAATAGCATTGATTTCATTAATAAGCCACTTGCCTACGCATGCCTTAACTTCACTTGAGGTTGGTTTATTATCTGGTGGTGCACACTTAACAACTGACGTAATGTAAACGCACTTAACCCTAGTGCCATCAATCCTACTAATGCTAAAGGGGTTATTTGATAATCCGCATTCATGAAGGGCCCTGAAAAGGAACTGAGCGCTTGCGTCACCAGTGAACATTCTGCCTGTTCTATTGCCGCCATGGGCAGCTGGCGCTAAACCCACTATCATTATTCTTGGGTTATCCAAGTCCCCCCATGGTGGCACTGGTTTCCTCCAGTACTCATTATTACTAAACCTAGGGAGTGAGGGTACGGTTTCCCTATACTTCACTAGCCTTTCACAGGTACTGCACTTGATTAGTGCATCCACAAATTCACTGTAACGTATGGTAATGTTCATCTCCCTCACTTGGGTAAGTTCATTATTTAAGTTAAACTTAGCTTTACTTAAGCCACTCATCGAGACCAGTGGACCTGGGGGTAATAGTCTTACTGTGTACGTTAACTTCCTTACACTTACTGTACTCCCTTGGTTCAATAACGTTGATCTCACCATTACTATAATCTATTATGAAGGGTGATGAAACACCCTCAAAGGCCACATTCACGATTACTGAATTACCCAGTTTAACGCATCTAGTTTTCGAATGATGAGCATGGCCATGTATGGCAAGTACCCTACTACTTGATAACACTTCCTCAAGCTTCTTAGTGCCTAAAAATGGGTAATTGTACTCATTCTCGCCCTCCAATGTCACGTATGTTGGCGCATAATGAGTCAACAGTATGGCTTCATGGGAACCCTTAAGCGTATTAATCAGCCATTCCAGTCTCCTCCTATATAATTCATCAATACCCTTAATGTTCCTCTCCTGCCATTTAGTTGGCTTATCTAATACACCCCTTGACCCAATTATCTTAATTCCATTAACAGTAAGCACTTCATCATTCAGTAGAGTTAAGCCGTTTACCCCCTTCAACATCCTTAACTTATCATCATACTCCTCATTACCTGGTACAGCCATTATGGTATTAGCCTTATTCCTCAATAAGTTAATTATAATACTGTAGTACTCAATCTTACCCCCATCAACCATGTCTCCAGCCAGTAAGGCTAAGTCAACATTACTAATGTTGGTTAAACTCCCCTTGAATTCACTTAAATGCTTCGGCGAATGGACGTCTGAAGTCGCAAGTATCCTCACATAGGTAGCATTAAGCTGAGGTTAATTAATGCTTCTGCTTTGCTCCCAGGTGGTCTTTAGGGTCTTCACTCTCTAGGTAGGCTTTACGAAATGTGGCCCAGTGGGGTTGCATTAATTTAAGGAACGCGACAGCTACTTAATGCGTGAAGGCTAGTGATTCCAGTGAACTTAGGGATCTTGCACTTAGGCTAGTTAGCCAAACCCTTACAGCCTCAGATCCAGCACCAGTGGTTAGAAATTGTATTAAGTGGATAAGTAACGGCATTGAGGTTTGCGGTAGGGGGTTTAGTGCGAGAAATATTGCAGTTATAGCTATTGGTAAGGCTGCCCCAAGGCTTATTGATGGTGCATTAGAGTCCGTTGAGGCTACTAGGGCCTTAGCAGTAATACCTAGGGGTTGGGTAAGGCCTAAATCAAGTAATGTTGAGGTTATTGAATCAACCCACCCATTACCAAGTAGTTTAAGCATTAAGGCTGCTGAGGAGATTATTGAATTATCCAGGACCTTAAGTAAAGGTGACTTAGCCTTAATACTCATTAGTGGTGGTGGAAGTGCACTAGTTGAGTTACCTAAACCACCATTAACAATCGATGACCTAGTTGAGTTAAATAGGCTAATGCTTAATTCAGGAATGAGCATCAGTGAAATCAACACTGTACGTAAGCATGTATCAATGGTTAAGGGTGGTCAATTAGCTCAATATTTCATTAAGAGGGGTATTAGGGTCATTGGATTATATGTTAGTGACGTGCCTGGTGATGATCCATCATTAATAGCAAGTGGTCCAACAGTCCCAGATAAGTCAAGCTTCAGTGATGCAGTAGGCTTCCTTAAGGCAAGGGGTATTTGGGGTAATTTACCGGGTAGGGTTAAGGTTTTTCTTGAGGATGGGGTGAGGGGTGTTATTCCAGAGACCCCAAAGAGGCTCAGGGTAATGAATAAGGTGATACTAACTAACGTTGATGTACTTAAGAGCCTAAGGGTAAGGCTCAGTGAACTTGGCATTAGGTCAATCATACTAACCTCTAGACTTGAGGGTGAGGCCCGTGAGGTTGGGAAGGCATTAGCCTCAATAGCCCTTGACTCCTTAAGGAGAGGCTTACTGATTAAGAGGGGTGTAGTATTAGCTGGTGGGGAACCCACCGTTACTGTTAGGGGTAATGGTAAGGGTGGTAGAACAATGGAGCTTGCGGCAGCCTTCGCTAAGTCAGTTAGTAAAGAGGGTCCAGTGGCTTTACTGGCCTTAGCCACGGATGGTATTGATGGTAATACTGATGCTGCAGGTGCGTATGCGGATTATACTACTGAATCAAGGGCAATGGGCATTGGTTTAAGCATAGATGATGCCTTAATTAGAAACGATACGTATACTCTATTTAAGGCATTAAATGACGTCATCATAACAGGTCCAACGGGAACCCAGGTTAACACCGTGGTAGCTATGCTAATTAATACCAAGATTACTCACTAGGTTCAGTAGGGTTTCAAATGACTTAAAACTACATTCCACATTGTACGTGAAGTTAATTTTAGCCTTCACGGTTCCCTTATGGATTAATGATTAATACTTCCATGCGTATTGAAATTACACCTCCACAGCATTATTAATGAACCTCCTGTACCACCTCTCATACTGCTCCTGAGTCACAATATGAACCTGAATTGGGGCGTCAATTTCACTATAAATTCTTGCCTTAAGGGCGTCTATCACCTCTTTACGCGAATTAGTAATATGAGTATGTCTATGTCACTTGCCGCTGTATACCTCCCCTTCACCACTGAACCGAATACATAGACCCTGGCATTACCCACTAATTCACTGGCTAATTCCTTAATCCTCCTGGCTATTTCAACGTAATTGCTCATTGCCTCTAATGCCCTCTTACCCTCTTCAATGTATAATTCAAAGCCCATTCACAATCGGCTTAAACTTCTCCTCAACATATTTAAGCATAGCTTCGACTTCATCTTTCTCATATCTCCTCGGTAAGTACCTAGAACCTATGTAAGCATCCTCTATTTTAGTGATCATTATTATGTTATCTAGCAACTTCTCAGCATCTCTCACTAATTTAGCTAATTCCCTAATAAGCCTTACTAATGAGTAAGTACGTGGATATGTACCTGTCTTAATAAGTAACTTATACTTAAGCATCAGTTGGCAGTACTGTTCTATGCTAAATGCCGCTAAGTCGTATTCTCCTTCCTTCAGTGGACTCTTAGCATTCTTAAGAAAAGCCTCAGCTCTCTCCCTAAGCACCTCGGCCTCCTCAAAACTCGCATATGAGATATAATTATCTATTTCTTAAATTTCCTCCCCCAGTCAGTTAATGTAAGTTACGATGATGTACTTAAAGCTTCGTCATTCATGGTAGGGATGGATTTATAAGCTCTGTATTTAGGTGAAACACCACTAAAGCATGGGTGGGATTCTAATCCCGTGACAGCCTCCAGATGATGGATGTAGACCAGAATCAATGGGGAATCAATGAACCATCCCAAGGGAACCCTCACCCTTCATAGTGGGGAGGAAGTCAGTTATTCCGCAGAGTGCCTTAATTTACCAGGTGGATCATTCCTGAATCTCCATAGGCCCTTACCGAATGATTCAACAGCTATCTCTAACTCATCAGCCAATAGGTCACTTATAAGTGGTTCATCAGCCAATGGTGAAACTATGATATCAACCTCAGCATCCCTAGATTCAGCATCCTCAGTGATCACCTTAACTTCAGCTACCCTGGCGTATAGCCATACCTTCAATGGGCCACCTGCAGTATCCACCGTGACCTCCCTAGCATCCTCAGTGGGTGGCCATAGTCCAAGGGCTCTAGCCGTTGATATCGGTATGAGTAATTGAGGTGTTGGTGCCTCGAAGCCACTGTTAAGTAGGGCAATATCCTCAATGATTCTATCCCTCACTCTTATTCTTAACCTCAACCTCACTGCCATAGGTGCTCACCCTAATCCTACCCACGTAGGCGAACCTTCTGTACCTAATTCTGCCAACCTTAATCTTCACATGTATAGTAATGTTGAGGCCTTAAAAAGCTGACTAAGGTTTAGCATCAGCAAGCTCCACGTATCAGGCGAAGACGCATACTCTTAATCATAGTTGCTCCTTACCTAAAGCTTCATTATTCATAATGAATTAGGTAAAACCTCAAGGATTGAAGTCAGGGTTTAAGCTCCTTAATTTTTACTCAGGCGGTATTTCCTTATATACCAGGGTTATGTCTATTCCCCTCCTCAGGTTAATGTATTTGGATGCAGCGTAGATTACTGCACCTAGCCCTATTAGGCCAAGCACGTAGGCTAATCCTGGGTAGTATGGTTGAAGCGGCTTCAGGGACTCAATAACCCCAAAGTAAGGGTTCGTGAAGGCTTCATAACCTAGGAGAATTAGGGGTATTAGTGAAAGCACCGAGGCCACTAACATGCCCCTATTCCCCTCTTCCCTAGCAGCCTTTACTCCAGCTATGGAGACTAGCACCAGGTATATTATGGCTAAGGGTGTATAGCTGTAAAGTGCCTCATAACCGTTCGGGCTTATTATTGGGAAAGCTAGGAAGACGGCTGTTGCAGCTAGGTCAAGTAAGTGAGCATACATTGGTGAACCCCACCTATTAAGCCTTGAGAAGATTTCAGGAAATAGCCTATCGAAGGAAAAGGCGAACACGTAGCGGGCGAACACTATTACTCCAAACGCCATTATGAAGAACTCCCATGATATTAGGCTTAGGCCGATGAACCACTGCAACACCTCATTGCGTGCTAGGTATATTGAAATATTCCAGAAATTATATACGCTGGTTGGGTAGTACGTCATGTTGAACCTGTAGCCTGCGGCTAGGTCCATTAGTAGGAAGGGTAATGTAATGAAGATTAGCGTCATTAAGCTACCTAGGACTTCATTATACATTAATCCGCGCCTAGTCTTAATCTCAGCGGCTACAGCTGGCCCAGCATAAAGCCAAATGTAGGCGTAGGAGGCGAAGTAGGGTATCATGTAGAGTGTTGCCGGTAAGCTAAAGGAGGGGCCTACGTAGGTGCTTTGGTTAGTTAAGTTAAAGTACCTTAGGAATTGCCCAATGCTCTGGTGAAAGGTCGGTATTGAGAGACCAAGAACAATTATTGCAGTCGCGGTACCGGTTAAGGCTAATGCCCCTAAGGCTGTGGTTAACTTGAACCCTGCACTAGGCCTAATAATGTTGACGAGTAGGATGATTACGAATGCCACTAAAGCTATAGTGTAGTTGAACCATGCATTACTAGTGCTGAACACTGTATTAGCTAACCTCACTAGGTTCTGTTGACCATGAGAATACCCTATTACTAGTAGGACATTGTTTATGGCAGTTACTGAGAAGAAGGCTGACAAGGCGAAGAATGGAGGCATATTAAAGGCAAGCGCAACACCCATTATTGATCCTAAGCCTCCGTGAAGTTTCCTAGTGATCCATACGTAATCCCCACCAGTCCTCGGTATTTTAACTATAAAGTAGGTGTATAGTATTACCAATGGGAAGGTTAGCATGAATGTTAATATGCTTGATAACCAGAGCACAGCACCAGGTATTACAAAGGGACTAATACCTATGAAGACAGCTAAGCCAGCACCCATGTTAGCAACATTAAGCATCACTGCATCCCATAGCGAAGCCGACTTAACCAACCCTGAACTCTGCCTAACGAACAAGGCCATGGGTCAGGAAAACCAATGCAGTAATATAATAACTCAACAGTGCAAAAGCGCATAAATAGGTTAAACCTAGGTTGATCACCCTGTGCAAAATTAATGGTAAAGGAGCCGCGTAGGCTTAAACCAGGTGAAACATGCAGATACTTCAAGAAGTTGCCTGTCTTATCCTAGATTAATAGATAACGGCCCTAGGCCCATAACTTATTGAAGCAATTGCTTAAATTAAGAATCGCAGTATGTTATCCTTAGAATTAAGATACATCATTGGGACACACTTTTAAGGTTACAATATTGTTTTTCAATATGAAAAGGTGTTTAAAGTACCTTAACTAAGCGTAATCGAATAGCTAATGAAGCCACATAGGGAATGCCCTCTTTGCATAGTGAGTGTTAGGCTAAATGAAGTTGCCTCAGCTAACTTAAGCAATGAGGATGCCTTGGAGGCATCCAGGCTAGTACTAGAGACCTCGGCTAGGGCTTTCAGGGAGGAGGATGAGTTAACGAGAATTGCCTCAAGAATATTCATGACTGTTTCATCAAAGTACCCTCAGGTAGTGGAGTACTATAGGGTGGCTAAGAGGAGGGGTATCGATGCTGCTAAGGCTCAATTACCTGCCATTCAATCAGTATTACGGGGTCTTGAGGGCTTCGATTTATTTAAAATGGCGGTGAAGGTCTCAATAGCGGGTAACCTACTGGATATGGGTGTGGCATCCCATAAGCCACCCAGTGATCTTCAGGTTGCATCTATAATGGGTATGCGGTTCTCCATAGACAATACGCATGAATTATACAGTATGCTTAAGAGTGGTGGCTTAAGGCTGCTTTGGTTATTTGATAATGCTGGGGAGGCAATATTCGATACTGTGCTCATAAACGTAATTAGGGGCATGGGTAATAAAGTTACAGGCGTGGTTAAGGCTGAGCCAGGGTTCCAGAATGACTTAACGGTAGGCGATGCTGAGTATGCTGGTTTAAGAAACCAACTAGATGACCTAGTGGACACTGGGTATAGTGGATCAAGTATACACCTAGATAAGGTAAGTGGTGAATTTCTCAGTAGGCTTAAGGAAAGTGACCTAATTGTGGCGAAGGGTATGGCCCACTTCGAGTACCTATCTGAGGTTAATTTAGGTAAGCCAATAGCCTTCCTACTTGTACCCAAGTGTGACCCAGTGGCTAGGGTGCTTGGGGCAGAGAGGGGTACTTTAATAGCCATGCTGCGGTTAAGTTGAGACTAAGCGCGTAACATCTACAAATGTAATGTTGATGATAAGTACTGAGCAAGGCAGTATAGCTTTAATACCAAGCATGGTTAAGTGCCTTATGAAGGTTGAGGTCATCCGAATGAGGGAGGATAGGCCAGTTACCTTAACCTCATACATCCTAGATACACCACCTGAGATTACCTGGGTAAGGAGACCAGCCGTCGTAATTTGCCCTGGAGGCGGCTTTAATCACGTCTCCAATAGGGAGGCTGAGCCGGTTGCCTCAGTATTCCTCTCAAGGGGTTACCATGCCTTCGTACTAAGGTACAGTAACAAGAGTATGGGTGTTAGTAAAGTATACCCTGACGTGGTCTATGAACTTGCAAACGCAATACTGGTCATTAGACGTAATGCGGATAAGTGGAACATAGACCCTAATAGGATCGCTATAGTAGGATTCTCCGCAGGGGGTACGGTTGCTTCATTATTCAGTGTTAATTGGCATAAGGATTGGTTAACAAAAATGGTTAATGCACCTAAGGAGATGCTTAAGGTGTCTGCAGCAATATTAGCTTACCCAGTCGTGGACTTTGTCGCAATGCATGAAATGTACATGAATAAGACAATTCCACAGCCAGCGGCTGGTGTGCTTCTTGAAATGGCTTCACTAGCCTTTGGTTCAAGTAAATTCACGGTGGATGACTTAAGGGAAATCAGCGCAACCTACCACGTTGACTCAAACACTCCTCCAACGTTCATTTGGACAACGGCTGATGATGATGTGGTTCCCATTGAAAGTATAATAACGTACGTTAACGCCCTTGCCCGTAATAAAGTGCCGTTTGAGTTCCATGTGTTTGAAAGTGGAGTGCATGGACTCTCATTGGCAAATAGAGCCACTGCATCTAATCAGCAGCAGATTAATCCCTCTGTGGCTAAGTGGGTTGAATTAGCCTTAAGCTGGCTTGAAAGGCATATTGAGACTTAACCTCATCCCTAACTGGTACTACCCCAATAATGCTAACATTAGCATATTGTTGGAAGGATGCTTAATAAGGGGTTCAGGGAAACCTAGTGATGCACGTAGGTAATATAGTTAATGTACCTCAACAGGACGTCTCAGGTCTACTTAAGGGGACTAGGGGATTCTACGTTCAGTGGCTTGTAACTAAGGATCATGGTTCATCTAAGTACGCTGTGAGGAGGTTTATTGTTAAGCCTGGCGGCTACATGCCTCTTCATAACCACAAGTATACTGAAGCAGTGGTTATACTCAAGGGGAAACTTAGGATTAGAGGTAATGGTGTTCTTTATGATCTTGGGCCAGGGGACTTCTTCTTCACAGGACCTTATGAACCACACTCCATAGAGAACATTGGCGATGAGGAGGCTGAATTCATATGCGTCATATCGTATGAGGATGATATGACTCTTAAATCCCTTGAATAGTGGCTACTTGGCTGATTATTAATCAATCCTAACTATACCTATTCTTTCAGCGTATCCATATGCCTCTCTTAACTCACTCTCCGTAACCCTCCTATTCAACTCCCTGTATCTACTAAGCCTTGGAACCAGGTAGTCAGGGTGGTATTGATTCATGATGTTTACTATCGCCCTTGGGCAATTATGGGTTACCCAGTTTAAAATGGGTTTTGTGCAGCACTCAACATGGCCAGGTAAGACAAGGTGCCTTATAATTACATCCTCATCCCTATCGCAAATCATCTTAAGGTTCCTTGAAACAACCTCGACATATCTTGGAGCAACCGAGTACCTTAATGCGCATTCATCATTACCATACTTAAAGTCCGGGAGCCAAATGTCAATCAAGTGGAGTATAAGTTTCATACCCTCAATAGTTAAGTATAGGTTACTATTCCATAACTGAGGCACGTTTACGCCCTTCTCAGCGAGAATCCTCATTGATGGTATTATGACGTGAAGGTTAGGTGTAGGTTCACCACCAACCCAGTTAATGTTCCTAGCTTCACTAATCCTTAACTCAATCTGCATTGAAGCTAAGTCAGCTTCATTAACCTCAACCCCATTTTCGGGCTTTTGGGAAATATCCCAGTTCTGGCAATAGACGCACCTCAGGTTGCACCCAGTGAAGAATATTGTACCACTGGGTACTAGGGGTGCCTCCTCTCCCAGGTGTATGAAGTATGACGCAACCCTAGGCCTTAAGTCAAGCATGCAGGCACCCTTTCTCATAGTTCTATCGATGCTGCATCTTCTTTCACACAATGTGCAGTTCCTGATAATTCTCTTAACTAGCTCAACCTTAACATCTAAGAACGATGATTTTGGGAGCGGGTCCTTAATAATGCTTACATTAGGCCTTTCCCTATGCTCACCCCAAACCTTATCAAAAGTTTCCCCAAGCTTATCGTGAAGTCCCCAAAGTTCATCTATGCTCATTGATGCGTAGTCATCATTTGCTTCTAGCCTAGCTGCTATATGGAACTTAGCTGGGGCTT
Organism: Caldivirga sp.; assembly: GCF_023256255.1. NCBI lineage: Archaea > Thermoproteati > Thermoproteota > Thermoprotei > Thermoproteales > Thermoproteaceae > Caldivirga > Caldivirga sp. Next base: position 10,447 of record NZ_JAGDXD010000056.1, read on the forward strand.
GATCATTCATAACCATGTAGTACCAGCTTAACCTACTCTTAATTAATGGATTATTGAAGACCACTAAGGCATCAGGCCTGTACAGTCTCCATAGGCTTACGGAAGCCATAGCAAATACAGTACCTCAACCCCCTAATTACCCTTACTTCATTAGGCTAATGGCTGTGGTTGGATGGAAGAATTACCTATTATCCTCCAAGAACTCCATCATGCCTTATGTTCACTTAACCAGGAAGTTAACTTCAATTACCCTCATTCTCAATGATGGTTTAAAGTAAGGGTAAATGGACTTCATCTCGTTTATTATTAAATTGTTATAAACTAAGCATTAAATTTGGGTTATGCCTAGAGATTTGTCGGAAGTTTTCGTGGACTACGCGATGAGGATAGGGTTTGATGACCTGCCGGTTAATGTTGTTAAGGAGGCTAAGAGGAGGATACTTGATAGTATTGGTGTGGCATTAGCCGCATACTCTGCTGAGCCCGTTAAGTATGCTAGGTTAGCTGCATTAGGCTTTAGGGGTAGTGCACCCATAATTGGTTCAAGCCAGTTAACCACCATTGATTGGGCAGCCTTCATAAACACGCTCATGGTTAGGTACCTTGACTTCAACGATACTTACCTATCTAAGGAACCGCTTCATCCATCAGACATGGTTGGTACAGCCCTAGCAATTTCACCGCATGCTGGGTCAAGTGGTAGGGAGGTCATCGCCGCCTTGGCTATTGGGTATGAGGTTGGAGTTAGGTTATGTGACGCAGCCTCACTTAGGATTCATGGGTGGGATCACGTTAACTACACTGGTATAGGGCACTTACTTGTTACTGGTAAATTAATGAGGATTAGTAGGGAGGCTTTCCTAAACGCCATGGCCATACACACCACTTCCCACTTATCCACTAGGCAGAGTAGGGTTGGTGAATTATCCCACTGGAAGGCAGCTACTACGGCTAACCAAGCTAGGAATGCGGTATTTTCAGTGATTGCGGCATCTCATGGTTTAACAGGGCCTGATAAACCCATTGAGGGGGAAATGGGGTTCATTAGGCAGCTCCTTGGTGGTGAATTTGATTATGAACCAATGAAGGATCTTGAGAACCTTACCAAGCCATCAGCCATATTGAGGACTTACATTAAGCCATACCCTGTGGAGTACCATGCTCAATCAGCCGTTGAGGCAACGCTTAAGATTCGTGAAGAATTAGGGGTAATTAACCCAAGTGATGTTGAATCAATTAGCATCAGGACTTTCAAGGCGGCCTACGACATTATTGTTAAGGATCCTGAGAAGTGGGATCCCAAGACTAAGGAGACTGCTGACCATAGTTTAATGTGGGCTGTAGCAACAGCCTTAATTAACGGTGACTTATGGTTAAACCACTATGAGCCGGGTAAAATCAGGGATCCTAGGGTGCTTGAATTAATAAGGAAGACTAAGGTTACCGTTGACCCTGAACTAGATAAGCATTACCCCCAGGCAGTACCAACAGTAGTTAACGTTAAATTAAGGAATGGTAGGGAAGCCGAGGTTAAGGTTGATTACCCAAGAGGCCACCCAATGAACCCCATGAGTGATGATGAGGTTGAGAATAAGTTCAGGAGACTTACGGCTGGTTTACTCACAGTGAGGCAGCAGGATGAGGTTATAAGGATGGTCTGGGGCCTTGAGGATATTAAGGACATAACATTACTCATTAAGTCAACCATTATTTAAAACACGACGTGAGTTCACTATTATGCATTTTTAGCCACTATAGTTATGCCTTTAAAATATATTCTTAACCTAGCAAACTATGGTAAGTAAGGATACGTACATTGCCGTGTTAGCCGGTATGGGAGGCTTCTCCGATGGCTTCGCATTACTATTGGGTGGTGCAGCACTACTATCATTAAGCCAATACTTTAAACTAACCCCCAGTGTTGAGGGGTTAATTATTTCCGCACCATTCATAGGGTCGGTGATTGGTTCATTAATATTCGGTAGGTTATCAGACCTCTTCGGTAGGAGGGCCATATTCCTAAATGTACTACTCTTCTTTGTACTAGGTTCCCTAGTGAGCGCCTTAGCCTACTCCATACCACTCCTAGTGGCTGGTAGGCTACTTGTGGGTATTGGAATAGGTGGTGATATACCATCTGGAGCTAGTTTAGTGGCTGAGTTATCTAGTGAAAGGAGTAGGGGTAGGTTAATCTCTGTTCAAAGCATACTATGGGGTCTTGGGGGTGCTTCAGCGGCCTTAGTAGCCTTACCTTTATTAGGCTTAATGGGTTCTGAATCATGGAGAATCATACTAGGCTTAGGTGCAGTACCACCCCTAATTGTGTTGCTTCTTAGAAGGAGCGTTAACGAGAGTTGGGTTTGGGAGCTTAAGAGAAGGAATGGTGCATTTAGGTTAAGGGACCGTGGTAAATACACCTTAACCCTAGCCTTTACCGCAGCATCCCTATTCGTCTGGACCTTCATACTAGCCATATTTGCCAACTATACACCCACAATACTTGTGGACGCAATGAAACTTAGTAAATCCATGGCCCTACTCATAGGTGGGCTACAATGGATAGGTTTCGTAGCTGGAGGCTTATTAGTCTTCAAGTACTGCGATAGGTTAGGTAGGAGGAGACTAATTATACCAGCCACAGTGGGTGAGGCAGTATTACTGGGTTTGTCAGTGCTAGTGGTTAAAGATCCCGTAGCCATGTCTATAATGCTGTTCATTCTATGGGTTCTTGGGGGCATTGGGTACATAGTTAATAGCATATACTCAGCTGAATTATTCCCAACAATGCTAAGGGGCACTTCAAGCGGTTTAGGCTTCTCCGCAGGTAGGCTGGGTGGGTACTTAAGCACGCTAATAATTCCATCACTCCTACTTGCTATTGGCTTAAGCAATATTTTCCTAATCACTGCATTCTTAATTTCACCTCTAGCAATGGTTTGCCTAATAGCGGCACCCAGCAGTGAAAATAAGAGTCTTGATGAGCTTGAAGGGCAGTATTACTAGTATCATTATAGTAAGTAAAGCAACAATAATGAAGCATGTGACGCAGGTTTAGGCTAATGATGCATTTACGTTAGGATCACTCCCTTAGGGGGAGTTTAGTTAATAAAAACCACCTCTTATCAAGTACACGTATGGTTAATGGAATTAGACTCAGCAACCTCAAGGCATACCTAATTATAGCATTATTACTGCTGCTTCTGCTTGAGGTTAATTTAATTAGTATGAATTGGCAAGCATTTTTCACGCAGATTCACAGTAATGGAACATTCCTAAGGCTTAATGAAAGTGAAGGTTATGCCCTTGCCGTAGCGGCACTACCTAATGTTAAATATGAGGTTAAGGTAAACATAGTGGTGTTAAATGGATCAGTAATGATACTGTTATATAATGGAAGTGCACTAAGATTAAACGCGTCAAAAACCCCAACGTTAATAAACCTTGAATTCTTTAGAGGATTTAAAGGTGCGGGCCCATCAACACAATGCAGCAGTAGTGTTGGGTATATTATTGAGTTAAATGGGAAATCATCTGCACAGCACGTTTCAGTCAACTTATACTGGAAGCATCCCATGAGTATTATCCCAGTTAACCTAGGCTATGACCCAATTCTAGCCATTAATCCAGAGGGTGCTATTTCTCTCCTAGATAAGTCCATAAACCTATGTGGTTCAAAGTACTTATTGATTCTGGTTGGTTTATCTAATGATACTGTAGTTGGCATTACGTGGAGTCATGACGGTGTTGAGGCATGAGCATAGATGATGCCGTGGCAAATTTATTAAGGCTCAGGAGTGCCTTAAACATAGTTGAGGTGATAAACCATGAACTGGATGCCTTACCTAAAATACTAGTAAGGTTACTAGTAATAATTACATCCACGCTAGGTGTGTATTCATTAATCATAGTGTTCCTGGGTGTCACATACCTAAGTGATATTCAATTATCGTCACTGGGCATAGTGTTATTCACGCTGTTGGCTGCCTTCACCTTATACTACATTGTGAGGGAACTTGAGAAGGCTAGCAGAGTTAGGTCACCCTACAGTGATTGGGATGAGAAGGTTAAGGAGGGTGCCTTAGGCATTTTAAGAATATTGAGTGAACTAGATTGGGATACTGTGGATTATAGGGTGCGTAGAGCTAGGTCACTATACCCTATACTACTGGTGATTGAGGAGTTAATACTTGTTGCATTACTAAGCCTAATAATGCCCTGGCTCATTAGCTTAATAATGTGGTTAATCCTAGGCATACAGGGTATAACTCCATTAAACATCATTGGCGGTGTCTTAGTGTCAATTGCAGTAGCTTTAGCATCGACCTGGGGTGAGATTAGTAATGGTGCTAAGGCATTGTGGAGTATTGATTCCCTAATGTGGGAGCTTAGGTGGCTTTACCATGAGTACAGAAGAATTCAAACCTAACTTGTATGTTTTAGCAAGGATAATAAATACGTTGATGGGTAATGGTGGTATGAGGAGGACTAACCTAGCCACCGCATCTGGCTTATCATACGATAAGCTCCAGAGGTATTTAGACTGGATGACCAGTAAGGGATTGGTTGTAATTGATGGTGATGGTTATGTTAGGCTAACTAACGATGGCGTTAGGGCCTACGAGGAGTTGGTTAAGTGGGTTATTAAGTACGTGGGTAGTCTTAAGGTGGGTAGGTATGGGGAAGGATAACTGGTTAACTTAGGGTTCCTCACTCTTCTATTTAACGTACCTAAGCATGCTTCCTTGCTCCTTCAGTTTACCAACTATTGCCTTAACCCTATTTAGGAGTAGGTTAAGGTCCTTCTCATCATACTTCCTACATTCTTTCTCATAAACCTCATCGTCTGGATGCCTCTCATTACTCAAAGCCTCCTCAATAGTCCCCCTAGCCACTATTTCATAAACCCTAGCCTCAACCTTACCCTCAGTCTGCCTAACCACGCGTCCAACCCTCTGAATCATTTGCCTAGGTGAGCCTGTTCCCGAAACCACTATGGCTACATCAGCATCAGGCACATCAATACCCTCATCCAACACAGTTGTAGTAACCAATACCTTAACGTTACCTAGCCTGAATCTCTCGAAGATTTCATCCCTATTACTGGTCTTAGAGGTTATTAATGCTACCTTAACCCCAATCTCCTTCTTCAATTCCTCGTAAATCTCCTCAGCTTGCTCAATGTACTGTGTGAACACTATTACCTTACTTCCCAATGAATACTCTAGTTTAGTTAATTGAACAGCCACTGGAATCTTAGCCTTAGCCTGAGCCGCAGTGTTCCTAAGCATTATTGCGTTATCCTCCCCAATGGACCTATACTCCTTAGTCTCATCCTCACTTAACTTAACGTAAATCCTGAAGTGCCTTATTGGGACAACTAGACCTGCATGAACCATATCTAGGTAGGTTGCCTTATGCACCACACCGCCACTGGTTAAGTATATTAATTCCTCATTACCATCCTTCCTAGTTGGCGTTGCTGATAAGGCCAACCTATAGGGTGCAGTTAACTTGAAGGCAACGTTCTTAAAGGTCTCAGCAGGAACATGATGGCATTCATCGAAAACCGCTAAGTCAAATCTATCCCTAATGTCACTTATGTACTTAACCGCTGAGTTATATATGGCTACGGTTATGTCCTTAATTTCATTAAAACCACCACCAAGTCTACCTGCCTCTACACCCAGCATTCTCCTAATCCTATCATACCACTGATTCATTAATTCCTCCGTAACCACTAGTATTATTGTGGGTACTTTAACTGTTGCAATGGCCTTTAATGCAATGAATGTTTTGCCACCACCCGTTGGGATAACTACAGTCCCCTTATAACCATTCTTAACCCACGCCTCTAAGGCATTCCTTTGAAAATCCAATAGGTTAACGTTATCCTTAGGCACTATGATTAACCTAGGCTTCCACTCAACCTCCTTAATCACATAGCCCAGTTTCCTCAGTAGCGACTCTATGGTTTGCTTTTCGAATACAGGGAACCTAATAACCCACTTATCACCATCCCTATACACATCATCCTTACCTATAACCGGTATCTCATACCTATTCAAGTTACCCTGCTTATCAACAGTATTGTAGGGTACTCTAATCTCCCTCAGACTCTTAAGTAGTCCCTTAGCCAGGAAGTTTAACGTCGCCTTACCATTATCAACAATGGCAAGTCTCCACTCAACCCTCCTACCGTAGGTCTCCCTTAAGGAATGATCATTGAGGAGTATTTTCACTGCTTCCTCAACAGTATTGTCATCCTTAACCCCCAGTCTATCCATAGCCTTACCCACAAGCTTAGTAACGTAATCCTCAAATGAATCAGCCTCAACGTACTCATCCTCCATTATGAGTTTAGCAACGCAGGGTACGTTAACCCTATTACCCATTGCACACTGTTTAAGTTCCTCTGGAACCTTAGGAACCTTAACGGAGGCCTTCAGTAATGGCTTAATGAGGAGTTCATACTCTCCGGCGCTTAGCCTAAGTAGTTCCCTGAGTTTCTCAAGGTCATTAATTCTACTTATTTTACCTACCCAAGTTGTGTTGGCGCTGTCCCACCTAAACCCCATTCTCTTCAGTTCATCCTTAACTTTAACTATAGTACTCCAATTCCATTGCCTCTTAATTAATACACCATTAACATTAACCTTAAACTCCACCACTAGTTACCCATTCCTAGGGCATAAGTTATAAACCTATGGCTACACCCTACTCGTACGCCTTCCTCAACTCATCCCAAGGAATCTTCCTACCACACTTCGGGCAATACTCCCAGTCCTCGCTTAGTAATGCTCCACAGTAGGGGCACCTGTACTCCCTAGGCTTCTCAACCTCTGCCTCAGGGCGCTTAACCTCCTCAACCTTCACTTGGGCTTCAAGGTACTTACTCACGTACTTCTCCCAAACACCCCTGGGATCCCTCGTGTATATTCTAAGCCTACGGTATGGTAGATTACCCGTAGGCTTCTTAAGCACTATCTCCACGAACCTCCTCTTCTCATCAACCGTTACACTATCCGCATCTAGGGGTGCCTTAAGCACGTAGAGGTCATCAAATATCACGGCATCCTTATAGAAGGCAACGCTCTTGGTTGGTATGTAGGGTATGTTCTGCATCATTGAGGTGTTTTGACTTAAGTAAGGTAAGCCAGTGTACTTAGCTACAACATAGAATACGGCGAACCATATCCCGAACATTATTAAGTAGGTTATGAAGTACCTTAGGAATTCAGCTGTTGACTGGGCCATCGATGTGTTGCCTAAGAACGTTGAAATGAGCATTGATATCCTGTTGAATAATGTTGAGTAAACTAATAGCACAGCCACCAGTAGTACGATCATTATGCCTAGGTTAAGGAACATCTTCTTACTTAAGGCTGAATACTCCCTAGGTAGCTCGTAGTCCCTCTCCATAGCCTTCTTAATATCATCACCAGCCAACCTACTGAGGGCTTGTCTCCTCCTATACTGGTCACCTTCCCTCCTATTTCTTGAGTATGACTTGTAACCTGCATATGCGGATATGCCGAATATTAGGATGAAGTAGGCTATGAATAGGCCTATCGGCATCCAGTAATTCTTAATCACCTGCCCCCATGCGAAGAATGCTGCAAAGGCAACTGGTGTAACTACCCAAAGCACATACATCATTGGCTTAGACGTCATTGTGTAAGACATAGTTAACTACCATGTGCGTAATCTCGTTTTAAACTTTTCTACAGGATTAAACTAATCATTTAAACTACCTCTACTAAGCCTAACCACAATCCTGTGAAGCGCCTTAGCCTCCTCAGGGAAGTCACTTAAACTAACGCCACCATTCTTAACAGCCTCCTCAACCCATGGGCAATCCTTAGACACCACAACCTCCCCTGTCTTTGGATTAAACAAGAGTGGGTACATTTTACAGGCAAGCGGCTTAACCGCATGTATCATGCATAGTTTAGTCTCCTTATTGTAGAATGGACAGTAACCCAATATGACCCACCTATACATCTTAACACCATTAACCTTAACCTCCCTGAAGGTTAACTCAATACCCCTCTCCTTAGCCAGCTTCCTAAGTCTCCTAACCTCATCATCGAATACTAAGGGCCCCTGCTCCTCCCGCTCGAAGAAGCAGCAGGAGTCACAGTGTAGGCACGTAAACTTACCCACGTCGACACCCATGCCTATTCCCTTAATAAGTAATTCACACTAAGGAATCCCAGTATTCCCTTAAAAATAACGAGAAGAGTTTAAAATAGGCTTCAATTCACTTAAAGCAGGTGGTGAAGAATTTGTCAACCATTAGTAAGGATAAGTATATAGGTGCCGTGGATCTACCCATAATGATATTCAACACGGCCACTAAGATGACTGAGCAATTCAGGCTCATGAAAGCTGGGGTAGCTAGGGGGTATGTGTGTGGTTTAACACCATATGATGAGGCGCACGTTGGCCATGCAAGGGTGGCGGTGTTCTTCGACTTATTCAGAAGGTACTTAGAGTACCTAGGCATTAACGTTAGATTAGTGACGAACTTCACCGATATTGATGATAAGATAATTGAGGCTGCCAGAAAGGAGTTTAAGGATGATTTAATTAACCACTGGTATGAAGTACCCTTAAGGTACATTAAGAGGTACCTAGACTACATGGATGCGCTCTACGTTAAGAGGGCGTACGCTTACCCTAAGGTCACTGAGAACGTGCAGGACATGATTAAGTGGATTGATGAATTAGTGAGAAGGGGTAATGCATACGTTACCGATGGCTCAGTCTACTTCGATATAACTAAGGTACCGAATTACGGTGAATTCTCCGGGCAGAAGATTAATGAGTTAATGGCTGGAGCTAGGGTTGAGCCGGAGCCAGGTAAGAGGAATCCACTGGACTTCGCCCTATGGAAGGCTTGGAAGCCTAATGAACCCTGGTGGGATAGCCCATGGGGACCTGGTAGGCCTGGATGGCACCTGGAGTGCGTGGTCATGTCCTCCAAGTACCTTGGGGTACCCTTTGATTTTCATGGAGGTGGACAAGACCTAGTGTTTCCACATCATGAAAATGAAATCGCCATAGCCAAGGTTTACTACGGGCTTAGGTTATTCGCCAGGTACTGGATACACGTTGGATTAGTTAACATTGGCGGTGAGAAGATGAGTAAGTCCCTTGGTAACATAATACCAATAGGCGATGTTCTCAGTAAGTATGATGCAGAGGCTGTTAGGCTATACTTCCTAAACACCCATTATAGGAAACCCATTGACTTCAGTTTCAGTGGTATTGAAGCCATGGAAAACACCCTGAGGGGGATTTACGCCAGTTTCGACTACCTAGTGCAGTTAATGAATGAAGCGCCAGAGAAGGGGATTAATGATGAGGCTTTGACCAACGATGCCTTTAAGTTCATGGCTAACTTCGAGAAGGCCCTTAACGATGACTTCAATACCCCAGTAGCCATATCCGAATTAATTAACCTGAGTAACTACATTAACTCAAGGATAGTTTACCAGCCTGAGAGGGTTTCCAAGTACTCCCTTTCCCAACTGCTAAACGTCTTATCATACATGAGTCAAGTCCTAGGTATACTTAACAGGACTAGGGTTAACCCAATTCTCGTCGACCTAGTAAACACTTTAATTAAGGTTAGGCAGGGTTTAAGGGAGAGGAAGCTCTATGATGCGGCTGATTTAATTAGGGAGGAGTTGGGTAAGTTGGGTATTGTTTTAGGTGACTACGGTGGTAGGACGTACTGGTTTATTGATAGGAAGAAGCTTAACTTACCTTAACCCTGAGTCTTCTCGAAGACCAGTAAGTCATCTGAAAACTTCACTACACCCCTTCTCTGCAGTTCCCAAAGAACGTCAACAACCTGTGGCCTTAACCTGGCTTCATCATCTTCACTAAGCCTACTTCCCTTACTTAAGCTAGATATTACATTGTTGACGAAGTCAATAGTCCTAACCTTATCCCCAGGCTTAAGCTTGCTTAATTCATCATTAATAATCCTATTAAGGGCTTCTGGTTCACCATTAGACACTAGCTTACTGCGTTACCTCGGTTTAATAATCTAACTCAAGTGCATATTTTTAAGCGCGGGTTGGCTTCAATGACCATGCATTACTACGCTGAGGTTCACCCTAGGGTTAGTGGGAACTTAGCCTTCATGAGGAAGTTGGAGGCGTATGATGGATTCAATATACCTGACTCACCGCTTGGTGAACCAGCTCCATTACCATTAGTGGCTGCTTGTTTCATTAGGAGGATTCACGATGACAAGAGAATTATGGTTAATCAGAGGCTCCTAGATATTAATGAGCTTCACTTAGTCTCAATAGCACAGGGAGCCTTAATGCTTAATGCTGACATGGTCTTGACCAGGGGAGATAAGCCAATGATCGGTAAGGAGGTAGGCTACTTGGCATCAGAGGAGGCCCTCATGATACTTAAGGAGAGGGTTAAGGGTATTAAGGTTGGGTTAATGCTGAGCATGAGGTATGGTAGGGGATTCATTGAGGAGAGGATGAGGAGTAGGGCGGACTTCTACCTGGTCCTAAGGTTAAGTAATCCACTTGAGTTAAGGGGATTAGACACCAGTAAGCTAATACCGTATGTACTTGTTGAAACAAGTAAAAACGCTAAGGTGATTAAGAGGATTAATCAACCTCACTTCAAGTTAAGTGAATTAGAGGGGTTGTTTAGTGGCCTTAGGGAAATTGGGGTTGAGGGTGTGTTATTATCGGTACCAGGGGATCATGAGGCTTTAATAAGCCTAATAAGGCACTTCGCTTAGCATCACCTAATAGGCATATTCCTATTTCTCCAGGTTGCTACGTTTTCAAGAACAATCATTGTCTCTGACTTAACTACATCAGGGTGCGTAGGTAGGTATTTTATTAGGAAGTTTGAGAGTTGCCTAAGGTCCTTAGCCCAAACCTTAAGCACGAGGTCATACTGCCCAGTAACTACCTGAGCCTCCTCAACCCATGGTAGGTCCTTCTCATTATCTGAATCGTAAATTATCCTCTCCGCTAAGGCAACTTGACTAGGCTTAGCAGCCCCTGGGACTCTCCTAACCGTTAAAAGCACGTACGCCTGTATATTGTAACCCATTTGAACTGGGTCTATGATAGTCTTGTAACCTAATATGATTTTGCTTGATTCTAATCGAGCCAGCCTACTCATTATTGTTGTCCTAGGCTTATTAAGCAACTCAGCTAGTCTGGATATCGTTATTCTTCCATTTCTCTGTAGGGACTCCAGGATCTTAATGTCTAATTCATCCATCATTAGTTAGCTTAAGACTAGAGATTAATTAACATTATGTTTCACAGAGATGAGCCTAAACATCACCCACCCTCAACCTTAGTCGAACCACGTATGAATTGAACGGGATTCTTGACGCCGCAGCCTAGGTTAGTTGGGCATAGGCCCAGGCTATTCAACTCCTGGCATGAGGGGGGAATGTAGAACTTCTTACCACCCCTGAGTCCAGCTAAGTGTTCAACCTGGTACCTAGCAATCTTATCATTGTAATCGGCAGCATGCTTGAAAGGCTCCAAAACCTCCTCAACACACTCCTCCTTTTCCTTACCCTCAGCTACGCATCTATGAAGCATGTAGGTGGCTAGGGCGAACCTAGCCATGTGGCTTGGGTTACCACCAGCCTTAAGCTCACTTAGAATTGCCGTAATGCAGGGTGGATCACCCTTAGGTAGTATTCTCCTACTGGCATACTTAATCTGCGGTGAAGACCCCTCAATAGCCTTCAACCTATCGCTAACCTCACTTATAAGTGGGTTAAATAAATCTAGGTTCCTACTCAATTTATTCACCATGGCTATGATCTTATTCTCCACAGTCTCCTCAATGACCCTGTATACGTCATGTTGAGTTAATAGTACGTAGCCACGTATAATTGGCCTAGTTCCAAGAACCCAATTAGGGTCATTCCTTGGACTATTCCTCAAGTAATCCCAAACGGAAACAGCGTACTTAAATGGCCTAGGCATGAGGACCTGAGCGCTAATTATCTTAGCTAATTCACCGGTTCCAATAATCCTTAAGTCAATCTGCCTTGAAACATCCTTAATGCACTCTAAATTTAATTCACTCAACTTAACCATACTGGAGAATATCTTACTCTCTGAATCAGCCACCCTCCTCCAAATCCTCTTATCCATAGATGCGGTGAATACGTAGGCAATATACCTAGCCATTGCAACTTCACTAGTCCTAAAGTTCAACTTAGCCCTCTCCCCCTCCCTCAGGAGGGTTTCAAGCATACTTAACGCATCATCTATAATGGGCCTAAATTCTCCACTAGTTAATTCACTAACCTTAATACCAGTCTCCTCAATTACTCTCCTTCCACTTCTAGTGAATGGGTAGCTATCCAGTAGCTTCCCTATACTGCACTCCTCAACACGCATTAACCGTGTAAACTAAAACTCACTTTAATAACCAGTGGATAGTTAATTTAAAGTATTATATCATTTACTTAAGAGGAACATTGTGGAAAACTCATTTAAAGCGAATGCAATTACTAGGTGAATGAACGTTAAGGACGTTAAGCAGGCTATTAGAGAGAGGGTTTGGAGACTACTTGAGGAGAAGAACACCGCCGCCTTCCCAAGGCCAGTGTATGGACGTATACCTAACTTCATAGGTTCAGAGAGGGCTTGTGAACTAGCCGCCTCCTTACCAGAATTTCAAGGGGCGCATGTAATTAAAGTTAACCCAGATTCACCGCAGAGGAGGTGTAGGGAGATCACTTTAAATAGTGGTAAGTTGTTGATAATGCCTACGCCAAGGATTAAGGAAGGCTTCCTTATGCTTGATCCCACTAAGATACCTAGGCATTATTATAGGGAAGCCTCTACTATAGGCGGGGCATTTAAGTGGGGCAAACCCATTAAGCCCTGGGACGCGCCAAAGATAGACCTTGTAGTAGTGGGTTCAGTAGCCGTTAACCCAGCTACTGGTCGTAGGCTTGGTAAGAGCCATGGTTACGCTGAGGTAGAGTGGGGTATAATGAGTATGTTTGGTAAGGTTAATGAGAGTACACCAGTGGTAACCACAGTACATGACCTACAGCTCGTGAATGATAATATACCTAAAGAACCCTTCGATCTACCAGTTGACATAGTAGTTACGGCAAGTAGGGTAATAAGGGTAAGTAGAGTTGATGTGAAACCCATAGGCATTTACTGGGAGTATGTTACAGAAGATATGTTGAGGGAAATCCCATTATTGGCTGAGCTGTATGATAGAAGTAGACAATAGGGAATGTGAAGGGTTACATTACTAGGATAAAAAGCAAACCATGGTGAACATAACTACAATAATTAATGAGGAAAAAGGATCAGCACTAGGCTTGGTGCCTAGCCCCTATGCTAGTTTAACTATGGCTTTCACTGTTTAACATCTCTGGCAATCCGTTCAAGCCTTAACCTTGTTTCATGATTCCTTCTACGTGTAGGAACCATGCTGCCCTCCACCATAACTTAACTTCCTCTTTTTATCTAATCACTAATGGAATCCACGGCATTAAGCAATAACGTAGTCGTCCACTTACCATCTTTAATGGCAGCCTTTGCCTCATTTAGGTCTGGAGCTATGGCCATGGCTTTCACGGTCTCCTCAGCAACTTTGTAGAGTTTTTCATTTTCTTTAACTGGATCCTTATTTATTAATTCCTTACTTTTATTCAGAAACCTCTCATTAAATTCTAGGTGAGCATTAATCTCTCTTACTTGAGTCTAGGTTAAGGACCTTGGCTAAGATCTCCATTATATCAATACCCCTACGCCTAGCCTCATTGATGAGTACCTTAGGTATAGCTATAAGATTAAATACTTAGCCTTAAAACGCCTTTCACCATTCATAAGGGAAAGCACGCATTGAAGAGGATCCTGATATTTCTAGTGCCCTAAGTAATTTAATACTGTGTATTTAACCATTGGGTCTGGTATAATGTATTTATCGTTGATTTTAGCCAAGTATCCATACCTAACCAGGTTCCTTAATAATTCATTGAACCTCACATCAGATATGCTACCTACCTTAACCTCAACATATCTCTTGATTTCACTCCACGTATCTAAACCATGGGCCACAGCGCCTAGTATTGCCAAATACCTAGCTCTGGCTGGTCTAATTAATTCGCTTAGCTCGTCAATCACTAGTTTTGAGCCTTCCTCAAACACTCTGCTTAATGCATCGCCATGGTTTAGACCTACCATGCCCCTTAGGTATCCATATAGTGTTAACCAGCCAATAACGCCATCAACTTTATCATAGACCTCAGCTAACTCGGTATCACTAACTTCAACGTTAAGTTCCTTAAAACCAGCCCTCAGGAAATCAATACTTAGTTCCCTACTAAACCTATCAACGTAAATCTCCTTAACATACCTACCATAAAGTGGTGCCTTAGCATCATTAAGTCTTAGGAAATCCCTTAGCACGCCGATTTCGCTTCCAGTTATGATGAATTTAATGTTACTTAAGTTATCGTAGGCCCATGCCAAAACGCCATCATACCTAATGTTTGAGAACCTCATGTATTGGGCCTCATCAAGTACAATAATAAACATAGTGGAGTTATCAATACACCACCTATTAATAGCGTCAAGTAACTCAGTTAAGTTAACATGCACATTACCATTAATCCTAATCTCAAGGCTATCTGAACCAACCTTAATCCACTTGATCTTGGTTAGAATCTCCTTAATACTTAACCATAACCTTCCACTTATGTTCATAAAGCCCCTAAACTCATTAAGCATGTACTTAACTAGGCTAGTCATGCTGACGCTGTTCTCTGTAAAGTATATCCGTCTAACATCAATCAAAACATAAGGATGTGTTAACTCACTTAAAAACGACTTCACAAGGCTAGTTTTCCCAACCCTACGAACACCGTAAACTACAATGATCTTCTCATCCCTATTTACTGCATCATACAGTTCCCTAAGTTCATAATCCCTATCATATAGATCAATTCTACTGTTCTTTGGTTCAAGGTTAAATAGCATAACTAACGCCTCCCGTTAGTAACTAACACTCCCCGTTAGTATTTAAAAGTTATTTTACAATACTTCACTTCACTAAAACACTTATGAGATTAAAATGAATCATGAGAACGGGGATAACTAAATGATAGTATGAGGGTTCATTTAAATGATTAGGCATTGTATAATTATCTCATTGGCTTAACTGAAGTGCCTAGCCATTTCCTCATTACCAGGCATTTTAAGTATTGCATCTATGACTTGGTTCGCTTGCTCATTGCTCTTAGTCCTTGGGTCAATTATAAGCCAGTTAAATAAAGCATCCCTACCGCCTCCTAGGAATGCCTCAATGGCCCATTCACCCCTAATCACCCTAGGCATTATAGTGTACTTAAGTACCCTGCCCCATGCCTTAGGTAAGTTACTGAAACTTAACCTATGGACACCCTTAGCATCAATTACGGCAGGCATTTCCACGGCCACATCATCCTGTATGCCTGGTATTGCACCCTGATTGGGTACATTTACTTCAATGGTCTTAGCCTTATCCTCAATCATGGCTTCAATAACCATTGTAACCGGCTCACCTTCACTCCTGACTGGTGGTATATGTTCAGTTAATGGCTTAGTCTCATTCTCGAGGGCTCTCTTAAGTTCATTAAACTCAATCTTATGCCACGTTAAGTACATTGCCCAACCTATCTCCGAGTCTGGGCCACCTAATGGCCCGTACCAATACTGTTTGGTCTTAAGGTCCCAATGATACTTCCATGTCCCGCTCCTAACAGTGTCACCTATTGGCCATAGACCATATGCCCTATACATGTCAACGGCCGCTGGTGAAATATGCACATCAAATGGATTACTCTGCTCCTCCCTCCACCTCTCGAAGTATTGGCTTGACTTAACGTTAATCCATTCATCAATTAGGTGATATGCGTCTTCGCCATTGTATTTAAGCCTAGTTAACCAGTCATCATGGTTAACCCCAATAACCTCAATCTCGGCCTTACCCTCATCTAGTCCAAGAACCCTAAGCAAATCCTTATAGGCATAGTAGCCATCACATAGCCCAATCACCTTAGCCTTAGTCTCCCTACTAATCAGTGTCGTCAATTCGAAGACTGGGTTTGATACGTTTAGGAGCCAGGCATTTGGTGCGTAATCCACAACGTCGTTAGCTATATCTAGGGCTAGTTTAAACTGGTAGTAACCCCAGATTGTGTGGTAATCAGACACCATGTTCCACTCAACACTATTAATACCCCTATAGTACCCATACTTCTCGGAGATCTCTCTCATCCTCTCATAATGCCCATGCCCCTTGGCTAAGGTTGAGTTGACCACGAAGTCAGCGTCCTTAATAGCCTCCCTTCTATCCGTGGTGGTAACTATGTTTAAGTTACCCTTAACCTCCGAAACATACCTCTTAGCGAACCTACTAACCAAGGCCAACCTACCCTCATCAATATCCATTAAAACCACGGTACTACCACTAAGGCTTGGTATTAGAGCTAGGTCTTTAACGAGACCAATGGCCCATGCAGCGCTACCAGCACCTATTAGGGCTATCTTATATCCATGACTAGACACCATGAGTGTAATGTTTTCAAGTACTTTTAAAGTTAATTATATATAGGTTATTAGCAATAGTAAAAATATTATATAGCTAAGTTATTAATTAATATTATTTAGGTGAATCCATTAAATTAATGAATCATCTCCATTCACTTGGTTCAACGCTAGTCCTGACCTTATCCTCATCGTTCAACCTCCATAAGCCCCTCTTAAAATCCAGGAGAACTATGCCTAATTCACTGGCTACGTAATCACTCAACAGTATTTCATCAATAACTTGGGTTAACGATCACGTTAACTAATATTGGTTTAATTCGCCTATCCTCAAGAATTAGCTCAAGCTCAGCGGCACTCTCGAAGAGGTATGCCTCTGCCTCACCGCCACCAGTATCAAGGGTTATTAATTCCCCTGTTCTTGATGGTGGCCATAGGCCCAAGGCTCTAGCTGCCCTAACAGGTACCGCTACGTCTGGTGAAACTGTTTCAAAACCACTATTAAGTAATGCCGATGACTCTATCTCATTGCTTCCGCTCCTTAGCCTTATCCGCACCCTCGCCGCCATATGGAATTACCTTAGCCATAACAGCCCTACGTCTCATGTAACCTAATCTCCTCCTAGGTCTCCTCATTCTCCTATATATCCTAGCTAATTCATCAAAGTCAACTGACACATTTAGTAATTGTTTAAGGTCTTTAAAAGGGTTTAGGAACCGTCTTACATTACATGATAAGAAGCTTCAATGTGCTTACTCTCCTTATTAACTTCAATTGAAGTTGGTTACAGTATTTGGACTTGATTCGTGGGTTCATGAAGCAACTTATTAAACGCCGCCTATGAATGGTTACCTATGGTGGTTATTGCCTTAGATTCAGGTAAGACTAGGACTAACGCTGTGGCTATTAATAGTGACTTAAATGTGTTATGTAGGGTGAGTGGTAGAGGTGGTGGATTAATCTATGATAGTGGAGTGATAACTAATACATTGCTTGGGGTTATTGAGGAGTGCATTAGATTAATGGGAATTGGGACCAGTAGCATTGATGCCATAGTCATAAGCTGGGCTGACTTAGATACTGAGGCGTATTGGGTTAAGGCAAGCGGAATCATCAATGAATTATCCGTGAAGCTTAACATACCGCGTAGTAAACTAGTATTTGATCATGATGCAGTAGCGGCATACTACGCCGTAACCCTAGGTGAACCCGGTGTAGCTGTCATAGCCGGTACTGGTGCTATTGCACTGGGTATGAATGCCCGTGGGGAAAGGGCTAGGTCCAGTGGTTGGGGTTGGTTAATTGGGGATGAGGGTAGTGCAGGTTGGATAGCGTTAAAGGCGTTAAATGCGGCTTCAAGGGCATATGACGGTAGGGGTCCCTGGACAAGCCTGGTTAATAGGCTTAAGGATTACTTCAAGGTTAAGGACTTATTAAACATACTTGACGTAATGTACGCCGAGCCCCCTGAGATTGATAAACTGGCTAAGTTAGCGGTACTAGTTTCAGAGGAGGCTGAGGGGGGTGATGAGGTTTCAGTAAGCATACTTAAGGAGGCTGGGAGGGAATTAGCGCTAAATGCGATAACGGTTGCTAAGAGACTAGGCATGATTAATGAAAGCATTGTGATTGGGGGAGTAGGTAGCGTGTTCAGCTCCAGGATTGTTAATGAGGAATTTAAGGAGACGGTAACCAATACGTTAGTTAAGGCTAGGGTCAAGGAACCCCTAGTGGGTAATTACCCACTACTAGGGCCAGTAGTCATGGGTCTAAGTAGAATTGGTAAGAAAATAACAAGTATTGATGCTGAGAAATTATTGAAGGAACTATAATTTCCCCATTACTAGCTAGGATTCCCAAAGCCCTGAATATCATCATTGATAATCATTAAAATTCATTATACCACGTAGGTGTACATACGTAATCATTCAATTAGATGCTGGCAGAATTAAGGCATATTTTTATTAAACAGAGCACACGCTAATGTGTGTTTAAGTTGAGTGAAGCGCTTAGTAGGCTTAAGGAATTCCCATGGGCCAATTACCTCCTGCTTTACGTGATGCTCTTTGGATCACTGGCCAAGAGGAATGTTGGCAATGATAAAACGGGTGGCAAACCTTGCCCTTTAGGGCTGGGTTTAAAAGCTCTGACTGTGCTGAGGGTTTTAGCAGTCCTGCTGGTCAACTCCAGTTAAGATGGGGAGTGGGGGCCGACAACCCTAACAATACCAGTGGGGCAACCAAGTAGCCCCCAACAAAGGGGTGTAACCCCCAAGACCCCAAGGAACCCTCGCCCCTTAAAGGGCAAGCATTGAGCTTACGTTGGTGGATAGCGGGTGCTCAACTCCATGAGCTTAGCCATTACCTTAGACGTTAATTCATAAGTTGCTGAAATATTTGAGTTAAGTACCTGTAGTTGATTAATTATGAAGTCCAGCTTACTTGCTAGATCCCTATGCATTTCATTAATCCTACTATTTAATGCCTTAACATCCTCTCTTAGCACCTTAATATCCTCTCTCAGTAACTTAATGTTATCAGTCATGGAGTAGAGGAGTATTAGTTCAGCATCTTCCCTAGAAACCGCTTTACTACTCAGTAGATTGGGTAATTGAGATAACACGTAATCTAAGCCCTTACTGCTGAGAAGTCCAAGTAATTCACTCAAGTCCATGGGTAATCAAGTTCTTAAATGCTTATAAACTTTATTTTAACATACGAAGAATATCTTTACTGACTCTTGATGTCTAATCTTTTCATAGTTTTTATTAATTAAATTTAAATGCTTAAATTATTAATATCTTAATAAAGAGTTCAATCTTTATTTTGACTGGGGGTTAACTCCCCCTTTGTGGAATGGGGATTTCACTAGGTACCTTCCTACACCTCACCACTGCTCATAAGTCCTGCAGTAACATACCTCCAGCTAAACATCAACCATAAAACCCATAAGTTTTACGTACGCAACAACAGCTTAACATTAAGAGGAATAGAAGCAACCAAAATAACAAATGTTAACACTAATGCATCCTATTCCTCAGTCCCAGTGTTGAATGATGCATGAGAACTACTCATTAAATAGATAAGTAATCCAGCTCAATAATGGTATTGATGAAGACTTTCATTTAACATAATTCTTAGTATTCCTCAAGTACATACCCACTATACCTATAGCCATAGTATACATATGCTTACGCTTATTAATATTTCCCCTGAAGACTCAATTAATGTCGGACATGCTTCAGGATATTTCAGAAATAGGCACCTCACTTAATGCGTTATCAACCATGATTAATGAGATTGAGGAGTTAGGGTCACGTTACAGGAATGTAAGTAGGGTTTTCCTGGTTGGCGCCGGCTCATCATACTACGCCTCAATGTACGCTGCATCTCATGCTCTACATGCAAAATTAAGTAAATGCACCTACGCCTTACCATCATCCGAGTTCCTATTTAATTACCCTAGGATTATTAACTCATCAGACCTAGTTATTGCAGTGTCCAGGTCTGGGGAAACTGCGGAGACCCTTGAAGCCTTAAGTAGGGCTAAGGCTAATGGTGCAGCAACAGTAATGCTAAGCATAAGTAGGGGTGGTGGCTTAGGCTTCATAGACAATTACCTCACGCTCAATATTGGGCCTGAAAGGAGTCTAGTCATGACTAAAAGCTTCGTAGCATTATCGGCTGCGGCGTTAGTATTAATGGGTTCTATCCTTAATATTAACATTAATTACGGTGAGTCAATGAAGGCATTAGTAGATTGCATTAACAGGTTACTCAATAATAGTGAGTTAGTAGGAAGACTTAGCGAGACTGTTGGAGAATGGGTTAATGCTAGCATATCTAGGTTCGTTTTCCTAGGCCATGGATCATCATACCCCCTAGCCCTTGAGTCCGCGTTGAAGTTTCAGGAAACATCATATGCAGCTACTCAAGCACTTAATACCCTTGAGTTTAGGCATGGGCCAGTGGCAACCATTGGTGAGAGGCAGGTAGTGGTCATTATTAACCAAGTTAATTCAATGAGTGATGCTGCTAATAGGTTATTTCATGAATTATCAGATAGGAGTAAGGGTACTGATACGAGGATCCTCATGGTTACAAACAGTAACGCTAAGGGGAATGGCATTATTAATGTTGAGTGTGAAACTGGGCTTGAGGAATTTGATGCATTAGCCTTAATCACCCCAATATACCTACTAGCCTACTACAATGCAGTTAAGAGGGGTATTGACACTGAGAAACCAAGAGGCTTAGTCAGGGTTGTTA
>NZ_JAGDXD010000057.1 GCF_023256255.1 Caldivirga sp.
AGGATGGAGAATAAACCAAGAAGACCAAAAACAACTAGAACAAG
The DNA here is from genome assembly GCF_023256255.1 of Caldivirga sp. Taxonomy (NCBI): domain Archaea; kingdom Thermoproteati; phylum Thermoproteota; class Thermoprotei; order Thermoproteales; family Thermoproteaceae; genus Caldivirga; species Caldivirga sp. The sequence continues at coordinate 45 of NZ_JAGDXD010000057.1, forward strand.
CATACCCAATAACGTGAAGTAATGCTTAAAATCTTAACAGTAGGCGATGAGTAATGAAGCTGATTAAGATATCTGGTGAAGGCTTATCATCAGGTGAGGTCAATGAAAAGGAATTAGGTGTAACTAAACCCTACACTGCAGTAATAGGGGGTTCAGGACTCTATGACCCAGGGATATTTGAGGAGCCAATTGAGGTTCAAATGCATACACCGTACGGATTACCCAGCGACAATATAATAATTGGTAGAGTTAAGGGGGAGTGGGTTGCCTTCCTGCCGAGGCATGGGCGTGGGCATAGGTATCCGCCTCATAAAATACCATACAGGGCTAACATATGGGCTCTCAGGGCACTGGGGGTTAGGGCCATATTATCGATAAGCGCCGTGGGTAGTTTAAGACAGGACTATGCCCCAGGAGACTTTGTTGTTCCGGATCAATTCGTTGACATGACTAAGAATAGGGAGTACACGTTCTATGATGGTCCAAGGGTATGCCATGTGCAGATAGGTCTTGAACCCTTCAATAATGACTTAAGGAGACTGATAATTGAGTCAGCGTCAAAGTATAATAAGACACATGATTCAGGGTGTTACGTTTGCATTGAAGGTCCAAGGTTCTCCACTAAGGCTGAATCCAGGATATGGAGGGATGTTTATGGATGTGATATAATTGGTATGACCCTTATCCCAGAGGTTAACCTAGCCCGGGAATTAGGCATGTGTTACGCATTATTAGCGGTAATAACGGATTACGACATATGGGTTCCACATCAGCCTGTTACCGCTGAACTTGTTGAGAAGACGATGGGTGAGAAGCTTGACTTGGCTAAGAGGGTTATGACCGAGGTAATACCCAGGATACCTAAGGACATTCATGTTAAGTGCCAGGAGACGCTTAAGGATGCTTGTGTTTAAAAATCCAATTCAGGCTTACTGGGCTTAATGAATTCCCTAAGTAGGGTTGTTGCATAGTTACCCTTAGGTAACTTGAAGATTAACTTAGCGTCACTTCCCTCTACTGATATCGAGTGGATAAGTGGCTTAACACTAAGCCACCTAACACCACCCCCAGTGGCTAGTTTAGGCATTCTGCTTAACTTAAAGTCACTTGGCTCAACACCCTCAGCTCTAAGTACGCCTAATTCAATCTCGCCTTGAATACCATTATTTAACCTACTCCTATAACCCACCAGGTGACCGACCACAGTTGCCCTGCCCTTACTTATAATTAAGTTAACCTTATCAACCATTGAACCCTCAGCCTTTATAACATTACCAGTGGGTAAACCATGCTCATCAAGCAGGACCACTAGGTCACCGTCAATAGCCTTATTTATTGGGATACCCCTACCAATGCGGGTACTTAAGGCCTTATTGAAGAGGTATGATTGGTACGCCTCAATGTATAGTCTAAGTAGATTCATTGGTAACTTACTTAAGGCATTCATGTAGTTCCCTGGATCTACTGATAATTGCTTAAGCACAAGCCTCTCAGGAAGATACCTAATGCTCCTTGGTAGTAACTCAAGAGCCTTAGAGTACTCACCCATGCCTGCCAGTTCCCTAGCCTTCTTAACAACATCATCCTCATGAGGGTATGGCTTAGCAACCAATTCCTCAACAGCCTTCTCAAAATCACCCATTATAATTAATTTACCTATAATATGCGAGTTAGGTCTCCTTAACCCAAACCTCTGGTAACCATAGTAGGATGGTAACCCCCTCTCCATTACTTGCTCAACAACGCAATTAAACACTGATTCATTACCGCTAATACCTCTAACAACTATGGTGAATTGATTACCCCATATTTCACCAGGCGTAAAAGGCTTATCCATTGAAAAGGAAGCAATTACCTTAACCTTAGGCCCCAGGTCTAAGCCCACTAGTTGAGTAGGCGTAACCCCTCTAATTGATATTACCTGCGTAGCCACTGCCCCAGTATCCTTTAATCCACCATAGGATATATCACTAAGCTTAACACCAAGTCTCCTACTGAGGGTAATCACTAGACTAATAGTATCGATTCTCCTCTTCTCCACAATAATCCAAGTATAGGGACCAGGCCTGGGCTTAATGCTAACTGGGGTTGATGAGGACACAACCTCACCATTGATTAAAACCTCATTAACTAGGAAATCCTCAGGGCTGCTCCTTAACCTACCCCCAACTCCATCACAGTCAGTTATGTAGTACTCCATACCCACTAACAGGTCTAAATGAGCTTCAGTTGGCTTAGGCATTTCCAGGTTGCGTCTTAAATGTCTATTAATAAACCAACCTCTCCAAGCAGTTTACTTAAACCATATAGTATTGATGAGTATATGGCTATTGACACGTCTATCACTACATTAAACTCCTCAAGCCTACTGCCTAGGCTAAATAGGTTTGTTCCAAGGGATATTATACCTTTAACATCATTAATTAATGAAGGGTTAATCGAGACTGCTAACCCTTGGCTAACCAGCCAATTAGCCACGGTAACCACGTAAATTGGGGTTACTAACCCAATCGAGAACAAGAAGCCTCCAATCCACCTAACCTGCCTAATTGGTATTAAGCTAGCTCCAAGGGCTGTTAACTGCATTGCGTAATTAGCAATCATGGATAGGTAATAAAGCATGTACGTATTCACCAACGCCCATTCAGCCTGCCAGGTAAAGTACCTTGATATGTCATTTAAGTAATAACCCACTGGTGATATGAAGGGAAGAACAGTTAATGTTACTTCAGCAATATATAATTGCGTCAATGAGTTAACCAATGCATTAGCCATGCTGCCAAACGCTAATGATGCTGCTCCAGGGTCAATTATAGGTTTCTTAATTGTTTCATTCACCATTACGCAAGTTCCATAGGAAGTGACGGAGCATTGAAGGGTCTTAACATTCTGGGAAATGAATTCAATCCTTAGGTTTAGGCTGTTGAGAATAGTATTCAACAAGTACTTCTGATTAATCAACATTAATAATACGGCTACATACATTGAGAAACCTAGTAATGTGTCAAATATGTGTGACTCCCCAATCCTCCTCATTATGGCGTTTCCCCAACTCATTAATAAGTAACCATAAATCATGTTAAGGGAGGAACCTAATAACGCAATGCATAGGCCATAGTAGTCTAGGCAAATCATCACTATGGGTAAACATTAGTTAAGTATAGGTTAAGGCTAAGTAGGGGAATGAATCAATCGCCATTACCCTACTTACGCTTTAGTTAACGCCCAGTTAATCATAGTGTTACCACATGAGTAGTGGGCTAAGTAACATAGTCTGGACTATAATAGGGGTTGTCTTATCAGTAATAGTAGCTGCAATACTATGGGTCTTTGTGTCAAATAGCATGGGTACGTATAGTCAATTACTTGTAAGTGCCGGTGAAGTGACGCCAAGTATGATACAGGCTACAATAAAGAACATGGGCTTAGGTTCAGTAACAATAATTGGCGTTAACTTCACCAACCAGGATGGTAATCAAGTCACGTGTACTGTAACTAACGTGTACGTGAATGGTGTACCCATTAACTTAACTAAGCCTGTTGTGTTAAAGGGTGGTGATCAATTAGTAGTGGATGCTGAGGGGGTTGGATGCGTGTATGCCTACTATGTTATAGTTAAGACAAGCAATGGGTATTACAGTAGTGTGGTGAATGATTAATAATGAGAAGTAGCAGTATTGGTCAATTAAATCTCCTTATTCTACCATCAACTGCACCCATCGTCAAGGGTATGGTTACTTGGCGATATAGCCCAAATTGCAGCTTACTGGGTTTAAACCTACCCCTCAGTGATGAGGATAAATTAGTTATGGTCAGGTTAGCGATGGAGTATGGCTTCATGATTAAGGCCAACAATATTAATAACGTGGGCAACTTCATTAGTGAATGTGAGGGGTTAGTATGCCCAGCATTAAGGCTTATTGATGCTCAACCACCTGGTTTATTGAACGGTACATGCTTCACTGTACCAGTACCACCGCTGGAGCCTGTTTCCACTATTCTAGGATTATTAATAGCGTTACCAATAATGAGACTAGTGGATAAGGGAATAACTTATGAAGTGTATAGTGACAGGTGGTTTAGGTTTAAGGACCTACTACTCTACCTTAAGTTAAGGGGCATTAACATTAATGTCTACACAACCATAGTACCTGAAGGGGCGCAAACGCCACCGTTTGATCATGTCTTCCAGAGTAAGGGCAAACTAAACGTTAAGATCCCGATGGAGCATTATGAATATGCCGAATCAGACTATATTCCTGTTAATATTAAGGAATTAATGAGCAACAGTAGTGAAATCCCATTAAGGGCACTAATTGACTCAGGGGTACCGATAAGCGAGGTCAATAAGTTGATAATGACTGGGGCAGCATATCTGGAGATAAGCAATGGTGTTACAATACTTAGGTTAAACTATAAAGGACGGCGTTAACCTATTTTTCAATTAAACCATACGGCAGTACCTGGTTTATTAACTCCACATGAGCAAGCAGCGTCCTTCTACAACAATACCTGGTTACATGTAAGTCATCAAGCACCTTTCCAGGATCCTCCCCAGCAAGTACCCTATTCCTAAATGGCTCCCATAAGTGACCCAATGGTCTTCCACAAGTCCAACACCTAATGGGGATTATCATCCACTGATACGGGCACTAATCCCTTAATAAACCTTACCCTCCTACCAATAACTATGCCATTAATATGTAAGTGTGATTAAAGGATAAGATAATTATGCGAATGCAAGTAAGGTGCATAACTTACCTGTATGCCTTCTGTCTCTTGCTTCTGGCATGCTTTAAGCCAGGCTTCTTGGGTTCAGTCCTCCTCTCATCTCCCTTAATCATTGTTGAATCGTAGAGCATGTAGAGGTTAAGTAATTCCTTACTTTGGAAATATTCCACAAGCCCCCTTGCTATTGCCATTCTAACAGCTGATGCTTGACCCATGAATCCACCACCACTTACTGTTACATCAATGTCAACCTTATTGACGAGATCCCTCCCAGCAAGCGCAAGGGGCTCCATCATTTTAAGCCTAGCAACCTCCATGGGCCATATTGTCAATGGAACACCATTAATCTTAACAATACCTGAACCAGGCCTAATTACAGCCCTAGCTACAGCAGTCTTCCTCTTACCTGTGGCTATAACCACCTTCTGACCATTAACCTCCTGAACCTCCACGAATGGAATCGCCCTAATTCTGCCTTCCTCCTCACTCACGCATCCGTCATTTACCGGGCGTTAATAAGCTTTAGCGTTAAACTAATGATTTAGGCATGCGGTTAGCCGAAGCCGGTTATCATACTTACTACCCCACTTAATATGGCTAATGCACCCAGTAGTGCTGTTAATAAGGCTATGTGCCTCCCCCTAGCGAACCTGAGTAAGGCATCTATTAATGCAATGCTGATTAATGCAGCAATAACTATTGCCGTAACCATCGTGTACGTGTTAATGTCAGTTACCAGCGTGTTAAATAGGTGTCTTGTGAGCAGTATGGGAACCATTGATGCCCCTATTGCAGCAGGTATCATTGATATGAAGGATAATTTAAATGAATCCTCAGGGTTAAGGCCAAGTAGGAGCATTGCCGACACTGTTACACCTGATCTGCTCACTCCGGGTAATGCAGCAATACCTTGTATTACACCTATTACCGCAACCTCCCATATTCTTAAATCCTCCAGGTTCTTCCTAGGCATGTATCTAAGCCTTGAGAACGTTATTAGTATTGAGTCTGATATTAGTATTAAACCCAGTAAAACCATGGGTAACCCAATCCCAATACCTTTAATTGAGTCTGCTATTGTTAAGTAAAGTGGAACACCCACTAATCCTGTTAGGATAGTTATAATTAAAACATACTTAAGCATCATGTAATCATACCTACTTCCTCTTAAGGCAAGGGCCTTCAATATCCCCCAAACCTCCCGTCTGAAGTAGATTAATGCGGCCAGTACTGTACCTGCTTCAAGAAATAAGCCAAGGGCATAAGCTTGATTGAAGGATAAATGCAGCGCATATATTGACGTTATCATGATTTGAGTCTTACTACTTATAGGTAACCACTCGCTAATGCCCTGTACAATGCCTAGAATAATGCCATTAACCACATAGCCTAGGTTCATGAAACGTCATGAATCCAACCGTTAATAAAGATTACTCAGATACTTGACTTCACTCTACTTGACTTAACGATTAGCCTCCCGTTAACGCACTTAACTATTATATACCCATTGTATGGTTTAGTAAAGAAAATGCCCTTCCATGAACCTGGATTAGCAACCTTAAGTTTACTATCAATGACTGGTAGATGAGTGTGTCCAATGATTACCCAATCATCATTGGTAACATTCAGTAAACTCCTAGTCATTAATTCCACAATAGGTAACTTAAGCAAGCTCAAGGAAACTATGTTAATTAAGCCAGCTAATAAGCCATCACTTACCGTGTAGTCACCATGGGTTACGTAAACTGCGTGGCTGCAATTTGGGAAATTCACCTTAATAACCCTAGGTACGGATATTACTAACACGTTACTGAACCTAGTGATTTTAATGGGTTTACTATTCTCAACTTCAGGATCATGCGAGGACTCGCTTCTCACGTAAATTAATGTTAACTTACCGTTATTGCCGCTTAACTTTAATTTTTGAATAAGCCAGCGAAGCATTACTCTAAACTCACGATCATTAACCTTAATCCTACGGTCAAATAAATCACCAGCAATAACCATAACCCCTACTCCGCTTCTCTTAACTAATTCACTGATTATTGATAAGTCACTTGAATTAGCATCCACATGTAGATCTGAAACTACTAGCATTGAGTCGGAGTTTAATCTAATGCTACCTATTGTTAATCCACCATTAGTTAACCATGGCGAATCATTAATCAACATGTAGAATATCAGCACTGCTGCGGTTACTGAAATCACAATTATTACTAAGGTTATCAGCATCCACAAGAGTTTATGGGGTAAATTTAAGAAAATTACGCCACTAAGTTGCTGCAATACCCCACTTTTTCATTAATAATTGACGCCTTATTGATCCTTAAGGAATTTAGCCCTTATAATAACTTTACTTGAATAATAACACTAATGAGGGTATGGGTTAAGGAAACCACATGGCGCTATTGAAAATGTGAAGTAATTAATCCAGGTAATAAGGCCTTTAATTATGGTTGTAGTTTAAGTTTACTGCATCATTAATTAAACTGGTTAATGCATTGATTGTTGCATCCCTTAGGCGTTTAATAATCCATGATTTAAAAATTAGCAATGGGAAGGAAGTGTTAACAGCCCATGTGCTCACTATGTTACCATTAGTGACCTTAATTATGTGCTTTCCCCTTAAGGGACCCTTAATGAAGTTAAATATGATCATTAATTCCTGACCAGATACCCTAACTAAGGCCTCTTCCTTACTGAATGGCTTCGGTAAGGCTAAGTTAATCAGTACTCTTAGGTACGAACCCGCCTTCTCAAGTACCTTCACATCCCTATGTAGGTACCAGTACTTCGGCATATTCTGAACATTACTAATGATTCTCCAAATAGCCTCAGGCGATGCATTAGCGTTCATTTCAATAGTCAGCCTTATCATCAATCGCATTCTCCCTAGTTCAGTATTAATACGTTTCGCTAATTATAATTCACCATTTCTCCGGGAGATTTTACTTCATTAAATTGATCCACCTAGTGAAACTTACCTTTAGCCACGGTTAAGGAAACTCACATTAAAACGATACATTTAGGAACCATTCAGTGAAGTACTTACTCACTAGCCCTCTGCTTAACTGATTCCTTCCAGATCTGCTTCTGCCTCTCAGGTGCCTTAAGCTCCTCTGGTGTAGTTGTCTTACCCATTATGGTCTGGGGAATATATGCTCCACCAGCGAAGGTGAAGCCGCACTTGGGGCATTGCCAAATACCGAAGGCTAGTCTCTTAAGCCTAACCAGCGATCTGCATTGCGGGCACCTATGCATCCCCCTCTGCTTAACCTCAATTTGAAGCACCTTCCTCCTAATCCCCATTCCATACCTGGCACCGAATCTGCCGGTTGGCCCAACTATCTTAGTGTGGCTGAATGGCACACTCCATTACTCAACCTGCGTTTAAAAACTTTACCATGGGTAATTAAACTGAGCGCGCTCCCAAATTAATTAAAAAGCGTGTTGAAATGACCTCACCGTGGAGTATAGGTTACTTGGAAAGACGGGGGTTAAGGTTTCCGTAATAGGTATGGGTACTTACTATGATCCACTGTGGATTGCAGCATCCATGATTGGGTTAATGCCTTCTAGGAGGAGGAAAGCGCAGGCTTTAAGGGTTGGATTAGAGAATGGGATTAACCTAATTGATACTGCTGAGATATACGGTAGTGAACCCATTGTTGGTGAAGTTATTAGAGACTTTAAAAGAGATGAATTATTCATAGCCACTAAGGTTTGGCCCAGTCATCTTAAGTATGATTCGGTGATTAAGGCTGCTCAAGGTAGTTTAAGGAGACTTGGCGTTAAGTACATTGACCTGTACCAGATTCACTTCCCAAATAGGAGAGTACACATTGAGGAGACCATGAGAGCTATGGAGTATTTAGTGGATAAAGGCATCATAAGATTCATTGGTTTAAGCAACTTTAACCTGGATCAAATAATTGAGGCGCAACAAGCTTTAAAGAAGTATGAGGTGGCTGCACTTCAACTACCCTATAGCCTAGTTAACAGGAGAATTGAGGAGGATATTATACCGTACTCTAAGAAAGAGAACATGGCGATACTATGCTATTACCCACTAGGCCATGGTAAGTTAATAAGGGAGTTTCCGAGGGATTTAATAGAGTTAGTTAGGAAGAATCATGGAGACAAGACACCTGCTCAAATAGCCTTAAACTGGATAATAAGTAAGCATGAGAATACCTTCCCAATACCTAGGGCATCTAACCCAATCCACGTAGAGGAGAACCTTGGTGCAGTGGGCTGGAGGTTAAGTAATGAGGAGACTAAGGCAATTGAGGAATGGTTCCAAGGGAAAATTAACAAGGCTTAAATTAGGCCCAGTAGGGTTTATTAAATAAGAGCATTAATACTAGGTATGAGTTACGTCATAGTTAACGTTAATGATGTTAAACCAGAACCCCTAAATTTAAGAGGAGCCATGCATGTGTATACCCAATGGTTAATCAGTAAAGGTAATGGCTCAAATAAGTATGCCGTTAGGAGACAGGTGATTAAGCCTGGAGGAAGAGCACCATTGCATAAACACGCATATGATGAAACCTTCCTAGTGCTAAACGGCAAGGGCATCATGACCATTAATGGTAAGTCCTTTGAAGTTAAGCCAGGTACATGCGTATTCGTACCATCTAAGGTGCCTCACTCAATAAGGAATAATGACAGTAATGACCTGGAGTTAATTACAGTAATATCGTATGAAGACGATATGAGTATTGAGGTGATAGACTGACCTCCTCCCTGCTTCTTTAATGATTCTCTCCTGTTGAATCAGCAAGATCCTTTAATATCTTACTAACAGTAAGATGAGGATAAAATTAAAGCTAAGTGAGGATACAATACTTGTGAGCCATCTTGAGGAGTATAATCGTTTAATGGAGAGATCGAGAAGATTCATGGAGACTGCTGAGGTTCAGATTGAGAAGGGTTTCTTCGATTTAGCGGCCTTTAGCTTAGAGCAATCCCTTCAATCATACCTTAAGGTATGCCTACTAAGGGTGGGTCCAGATTATCCAAGAACCCATAGTTTGTGCAGACTCTTGAGCCTGATTGCTGAAATTAGTGGTGAAGTCTCATTAATTGAACTTACGCGTAAGTTTAGTCTCGAGTTAGGTGCGCTTGAAGATGCCTACATTACCTCAAGATATATTGCAAGAGATTACGATGCTGCGGAAGTGGAAAGACTTAAAATCGCGGTTACTGAAATTACACGTGTCCTTAAACCTATTTGTGAAGGAGGCTAGACGCAGGACTGAGGTTAAAAGTAACCTAGACAAGTACCTTAGACTGATTACGGAGGTGGTTAGTAAAATAGATCCATGTGCCGAAGTCTACCTATTCGGGAGTGTGGCAGAGGGTAGGGACCTACTCTCAAGTGACATTGACGTCTTAGTCGTAACAAGAATCTCCCCACCTCTAGTTATGGTTAAACTATGGGAAGCAGGGATAAGTGATCCCTTTGAAATCCATGTTATTAATAAGAACGAACTAGGGTTATATAGGGGGAGGGTTAAATTAGTGAAGATTGCTTGAATTTAAGTAAGAGCCAACATTTTAAAGTTACACGTAGCGTTAAGGTAATGATCACTAAAGGTGTTGCATTTATGAGTCCCCTGTTACAGGTTGTGGGGAAGAAGTAACTTCATTATTATTAATTATTACCTTAAGTATCTTACCTAGCGACGAGCGTAGGTACCTATCTATGGTGGACTTAGAAAGCTTAAGTTCACTTGAAAGTTCACTTACATTAATTGACCTAGGTACATTAAAGAACCCACGCCTAAAAGCATACATGAGTATCCTATATTCACTGGGGTTGAGTAGTGATTCAAGTCTCAATGAACCAGCATTAAAGGAATTATTAATATTCAGTGCCCTTAATTTAGCACTAAGAACTTTACCGTAGTGGCTGACGCTGGTTATAAATTGATCTGCATCCTTAGGATTAAGCGTTATGAAGCCCCAATGTTCAATACCATTACTGTAGTAGGCGTAGGCCTCAATAAGCCCCATGCTTTGAGCTAGGTAACGTGTTGAGACTTCAACATTACCCTTAACAATCATTTTGACATACTTAGGGTAACCTGGGTTAATGCCTTCCATATGTATTACCTCATCATTATGCTTACGTAGAGAATTAATTATACTCCTTAGGACATACTTCTCACTAACCTTCAGCATAGCCACCTCAAATACTCTACCCTCTGGGTAATTCACGCCGGCTTGATTAACCCAATAGTACCATTGAAAGTCCTGTAATCCTGCTGTCCAATCAACCTCATGAATATAAGTCATGTCTAATAATGCTGGGTGAATGCGATGAATATTCACGATGCATTACCCCGCTTAAGTAGTTATAAGCATTACCCCATAGGGACTATAGAACTATTTACTTACTTCAAACTAAGGTTAACATGATACATGCAACACTTTGCCTTACTATTTTATAACTAAGACCACATTGGTTAAGCTCCATATGAGTTCATGGGATATAATAAGGAGGTTTGATGAAGCTAAGTTAACCTCAGCCCACTATAGGTGGACCATATTGGCCGCAATGGGTGACTTCCTTGATGCTGGTGCAATAGTAGCTGGGGCAGTTTCAACAATATACTGGACTACCGTGTTCCACTTAACTCCAACCCTACTGGGAATAATCGCCGCCTTCAGCCCAAACGCCTTTGCAGCCTTCGTGGGCGCTATTATGGCCGGTCCACTGGGGGATAAGTATGGTAGGAAGACAATCTATATGTATGACCTGTTAGCCTACTTCGTGGGCACGGTTCTAATGGCCGCTGCAGTGAATTACGTAATGCTCCTGATCGGTTACATAATCACTGGCATTGCCGTTGGCCTTGATGTACCTACCTCCTGGTCCCTAATTGCTGAATACGCCCCTAGGTATAAGAGGGGGTTCTTAATGGCCTTCACTAACGTAATGTGGTATATTGGGCCAATAGTAATGCTACTGCTTGGAATAGCCTTTGAGCCCTACGGGGCGTTAACCTTTAGGGTAGTGTTTGGTGTATTGGCAGCAGTTGCATTAATAACATGGGTTCTTAGAAGAGGCCTCATTGAGTCACCTAGGTGGGGGCTTGTAGCAGGTAAGACTAATGTAGTGGAATCAGCCCTAAAGCAGCTTGGTGAGGGGGCGCAACAGGCTGGTAGTCAGCAGGCTCAGCAGACTCAGTATAAGTATAAGTGGAGTGATATCTTTAAGTACAAGAAGGGGTTAGCATTCATAATACCAATATACATCTTCTGGGGTGTTCCAGCAGGTACCTTCGGCTTCTTCCTACCTTACTTCTTTAAGGATATTGGCTTCACAACCACAACCATGGCATACGTGGGTGATATATTATGGTTCATTACCGCCATAATTGGTGTGGTTGCAGTCTACATGCAGTTATCCGATAAATTAGACAGGAATGTCATGTATGCGGTGTCTGCTGCAATATGCGGCCTATCCTTCGCCCTCCCAATATTCCTACCATTCAGTATACTTTGGGTGGCGTTATTTAACGTTATAGGTTTCGGTTTTGGACATGGCATGTGGCTATGGCCTCAGACTAGGGTTTGGTCCACTGAATTATTCCCAACTGAAGTTAGGAACAGTGCTCAAGGCTTCGCATGGTCATGGATGAGGTTCGCCTTAGGCGTATGGAGCTTAGTCGTACCAACCATAATAGCAGTAATAGGCTATAAGGCTATCGCCGCTGTGGCTACATCATTCTTCATACTCAACATTATAATAGGTTACCTGTATGGTCCAAGGTCACAGGGCAAGAGTCTTGAGGAGGTTTTAAGAGACTTCTACGGCGGTAAAATACCTTAAGAGCACCCATTACCTTAAATACTCCTTAAATCAATTTTTCCTTCCATTAATTAAATCATAACGTTAAAAGTACTATAATGCATTAAGCCTAATACACCGTAATGTGGGCACTAAAGGGATATTAATGATTAAGGGGCATGCAGTAGGATTAGGCTATTAACCAAGAAGCTTGTGGGAGTTTAAATAAAGTTTAAGACTATGCGGTAACTGATTTTCCAGAAACGCTTATAATCTGGTTTAATACCTTAAGCGCATGGATTTGAGTGAATTAGTTTCACTGCTTACCAGTAAGGGTGTTGATTACTTAATGTCTCAATTACCTAACCTAATAGTCAGCAAGCAGGTTTCTAGGGAGGATGCTCAGTTAATATTGGCCTACGTAATGAGGGAGGATATTAAGGCTTTAAGGGATGAAATGAGAATAATGAGAGAAGATATGAAGACGATTAGAGATGACATAAAAGTAATGAGAGATGATATAAGAGTGTTAAAAGATGACATGAGGTCATTAAGTGATGAGGTAAGGGCTCTAAGGGGTGATGTAAAGGCATTAATAGAGGAAAACAAGATAATGAATAGTAAGCTTGATGATTTACGTAAGGATATTACCGATGGGATTGATAACCTACGTAAGGATGTCTTAGATAGGTTGGATTTACTGAATAATCAGCTTAGGGTCCTTAATGCTAACATTGCCTCAACCTATGAGCTAACGTCGAAGATTATGGCTAAGCTAATGGAGTTAGGTATCACTAAGTGAATTAGGTGGGTTAGTTCATTTCCGGTGGATTTTGCCTATTAGGTGTTATAGGGAGTTAATAGTTAATTATGCTAATGCCTTAATGATTGCCTTAGGTAATTAAGTAATGGTTACCGTGACTTGCTAGATTAATCATGGAGTAATGTTTATAAGTATACATTAACATGAAATAATATGAGCAATTGGGTTACTGTATCCACTAAGGTTAGGAGGGAGGTTCTTGAGAAAGCAAGGAAATATGGAGTAAATATTTCTGAGTTTTTACGTAATGCCCTTGAGGAGGAGGTGAGGCGTAGGGAGTATGAGGAGTTAAGCATTCTTCTTGAAGAAGCATCTAAGGAACTTAAGAAGGTTAGTGAGAAATACGGTAGTGATTTCACGGTAAAGAGTATTAGGGAGGACCGTGACTCGAGATGACTCACGTAATTGATGCCAGTTCAATAATAAGGTTAATAGAACTTAATCCTGCTAATGCCATAAGTATTGTAAATAATCAGTATACAGTGGACCTGGTGCAGTATGAGATTGGTAATTACTTATGGAAACTTAGAAAACTAACATCAATTAACATGGATACGCTGTTTAACGCGTTCAACAGGCTACTTAACCTATTGAAGATCATACCCATAGGGTTAAATTACGAGGTGCTGAACTTAGCCATGAATACTAACATAACATATTATGATGCTGCTTACGTTCATTTAGCCATGAAGCTTAACGCTAAGTTAATTACGGAAGATAATGAATTATTATCTAAATTTCCAACCCTAGCAGTAAGTATTGAGGAACTACTTCATTAAATCTAGCTCAATTAAATGCATGGCTTATTACCCACGGTAACTGTAAAGTTAAATTAAGGAGAATTCAACCTAAGCATGAGTACCCAGGGTGAATTCAACCTGGGTTTCATTATTTTGAGTCAGGTCCCCCGAACTGACTCAAGGCACTAGCCCACTACAATACCTCTAGGAATTGAATTGAAGTAACCTATAAAGTTTAATTCAATAAGTAAATTCATTCAGTAATCACCAATGAATTATATTAGCAATTAATTAATATATTTTGAATATATTATTATGGTTATAGCTAGTTTTAATAAATTACTATATATTAATATGATATTAATTAATTTCGATGGATTCAATATATTCTATATTTAATATATTTATACTTAGAAGAGTATTGTTAATATTGGTATCACCTGGGCAATTAATAAGCCCATGATTAAGCGAGCCACAATACTGTCCTAATTATTGTTTTATTAACTATTTATGAATCAGTTGGTTATAAATCTAAGCATATTTACTCGCCCCTAGGAGGTGACGTATTACCCATGGGTGCTGGAATTAGATGGTTTTTAAAGTCTAGCACTCAATAAGTAATGCTGTGAGTAATCTATGAGTGAAAGATTGCCTAAACTTGAAGTGAGGGGATTTGTTGGCTACATAAGATACGTAGCCTACTTAGGATCCTACGAGGAGTACATGAGGAATATAAAGAGGAGAGTGGGCGATAATGACTATTCGATTAAGAATAATAATGAGGATGCATGATAATGAGGTAACTGCCTGCGCCCTAGCAAATACTGGATTTGAAGGTTTAGGTCCTGACGTAATGATACCCATGGATGTGGCTCAAGCACTTAATCTAAGACCCAGTCCTGGAGACTTTGAATGTATACGCAGTACGTACTGCCTCAGGAATCACACCAATATATAGACTCAAGGATAATGTTCAAGTAAAGGTTATTGTGAATGATAGGGACACACCAGTAGTTTCACTTATACCTGTAATCTCCGAATCCGAGACCAAGTAATCCTAAGTGATAAAGCATTATCCGCCCTTAACATTGTAATAATAAATGCAGGTGAAGGAATATGTTGCTTCAGGGATGAATTGGGTAAAGCCTTCAGAGAATCATGTACCTAACATAGCAAGGAGGATAGGTTACGGCATGAAGCTGAGGAATCTCATCCTTTAGAGTGAGGAGGAAACCATAAAGGCTAGTATTAAGGTTTCTAATAGTTTAAAGTAGTGTGAAAGCGCCGATGAATATGAGTAATTCGTCATTCAAAGGTATGTGTTTTTAACGTAAATTATATAGCGATATATATGATTAGGATTTTACGAACGAAACACCTATAAAGCCTCAGCCACATGATGCTTAATGTCTAGTAAGACGCCATTTGAGCCGCTTGATTGGTCAAAGCCGACACCTGGGCATTTAAGGCTCCTACTAATTTCTGGCGCTGGCTTCTTTGCTGATGCCTACGACTTATTCGCAATATCAATAGCATTAGTGTTTCTTAAGCAGGTCTGGTCACTTTCAGCCTCAGATGTGAGCCTAATATCATCGGCTGCACTCTTCGGTGCGGTAATAGGCCCATTTATCTTCGGTAGGATTGGTGACGTATTTGGCCGGAAGTACGTGTATGGCGTTGAGGCTGCCTTGTTGGCTGCCGGCTCCATAGCATCAGCATTATCAGTGAACCCAACGATGCTGTGGATTACAAGGTTCATACTTGGTCTTGGGGTTGGTGGTGATTACCCAATAAGCGCAACATTAATGAGCGAATACGCACCAGCTAGGAATCGAGGCCTATTTGTTGCTGGAGTGTTCTCAATGCAAGGCTGGGGTATAGTGACCGCTGCCCTCATAGGCCTTGGCCTACTACACGCTAACGTTAACCCGGATATTGCCTGGAGAATAATACTCGGCTTTGGTTCGGTTGCACCGGCGCTCGTTATTTACTTCAGGCGTAGGGTTCATGAAACACCTAGGTTCGAGTACTTCGTTAAAGGTAATGTTGAGGGCGCTAAGAAGGCCGTGAGGGACGTGCTAATGCAGGACGTAGACATTGAGGGTGGGGGCAATGTGGGGAGCATTAACTTAACTAGGTACATACCAGTGATCCTAGGTACTGCAATACCATGGTTCGCACTTGATGTATTCTTCTACGGCACAAACATCTTTGGGCCATTCGTAGTAACGGCATTGGGTCTCGCTAATAACCCACTCTCCAGCATATATGTTCAATTATACGCCGCATTAGCCTTCCTAGTGCCTGGCTACTACGTGGCTGCATTCCTAGTGGATAAGATAGGTAGGAGGACGATGCAGATAATGGGCTTCTCTATAGTAGCCATGGTGTACTTAATAATGGCGTTAATATTAAGGAATGGTTTAGTAGCACCAACCGCAATACTAGCCCTCTACGGTATGGCTCAATTCTTCACTAACGTAGGCCCGAACGTTACAACATTCATAACCCCAACCGAGGTTTTCCCAACAAGGTTTAGGTCAACTGGACACGGCATAGCGGCTGGTAGTGGTAAACTGGGTGCAGCATTAGCAGCATCAATAATACCAGTATATTTCCCAATAACCAGCAGTGGAATAAGCGCGGCAGTTAAGTACGCAATAATGTCTAACCTACTGCTAGCTCTAGCCACAATGGCGGTTATCGGTATAGCCTTCACACTACTTATAAAGGAACCCAAGGGCAAGCCACTTGAGTTATCTTCAGGTGAAGTTGCCCCGCAGTAATCAACCGTGGTTAATTTAGGTAATTAGCCGCCCAGTAGCCATGGTGCAGTATAACTCCCCTTCTGTCGGCATCCACCTAGAGCCCAACCTGGGTCTCGCCACACGGAGCTCATTGACCCAGTATGGGCCTAAGTCCCCTTGAGGTAAATTAACCCCAAGGGGACCCGTGTGTCTGGAGAGTTTCCTAAGGTCACCCGTTACCGGAGTGACCCTGAGCCGCCACTGCACCATGGCTACTGGGCTAATTTAATGTTAGTTGGGTTGAATATAAACTTTCCTTCTAGCTTAAATGAACTAATTACGCTATATCACCAGTATTTTATCGCTGTCCTTAATCCTTGAAATTAAGGTAGGGAAGTCTAATACCTCATCAACTATTTCATGCAAATCATCCCTATCAACACCATACACACCCATTACACCAGTACATGCAATAACCTTAACATTACCAAGCGCCTTCGAATCACTGATAATGTTTAAGTAGGCTGCATTAGCCTTAACGTAGAGTTCATGTTCGCTTAGATTAGTAACTATTGGTTTCTTCCTAAATGCTAATATTGCATTACCTGTAATGAATAATGTAGTGTCATTACCCAGTACAGCGTATGATGCGGTTAAGGCTGCGGCTACATATAGTGTGGCTGGGTCATTCCTAGTTAACACTATGTACACACTCATCAGTGAACCATTAACCCTAACCTAATTATACGTAGTTAACACTGCTTAATATGCATTACTGCAAACTAAAGGAGTTCAAGACACCTTAATGATTAGGAAGGATTCGCCAAATTATAAGTGATTCACCTTAGCCGCTTTATTAAATGTAGGGGCATCAATAGTGCGGTATACTACCTAGTACATCCTTAACTGCTTCCTCAACTTTCTCTCTGGCTTTCTTTCTTAAGTCCTCATAGTAATTATTCCCCTTTGAGTCTATTATTACTGATAATGGGCCGAAGTTCTCTACTTCAAGTATCCACATAGCCTCAGCGGCCCCTAAGTCAAGCCAGTGAACCCCAATAACCCTCTTAATTGCCTTAGCAGCTAAGACACCGGCTCCACCAGTGAATATTAAGTATGATGCTTTAAACCTCCTCATTGCTTCAGTCGTCTTAGGCCCCATTCCGCCCTTCCCTATTATTAGCTTAACCCCAAGTTTCTCAATAACCTCAGGCTCAAACTCCTCCATTCTAGCACTTGTAGTTGGCCCCATGCTTATTATCCTCCATGACTCACCCTCCTTAATTGCTACTGGACCAGCATGGTAAATAACACCACCCCTTAAGTCAACAGGCAACGGTTCACCTTTCCTTATGTGTTCAATGATCCTAACATGGGCGGCATCCCTAGCGCTTACTAACACGCCGCTTACGTAAACCGTGTCGCCAATATTAAGCTTCTCAACATCACTATCACTCACCGGGGTCTTTAAATAATACGTAGGCATACTTACCCAGTATTAGGGTTGTAAATAAGCTTTATGCTAAGGTTGATATTGAATAGACCAAGGAATAACCCCAGCGGGTAGCGATTATTTTTAGCTGCCCCATTAAAATAAGTGAACTCCATAGGTATTTCAGAAATTGATTAATTACCTAGCTTAGTTTATGTGATGCTGAAGCTACCTATTAACCAATTCAACTTGGAGGTACTTTAATTATTTTATTAATCAAAAATAATAACTAATGAACATTTGAATAAAGTTTAAAAGTAAGATGTATCAATGGTTTAAGTAGATTTACTATGAAAATAGAAAAATCACCTATGAAGTACGTACTAATATTAGCAGCAACGGCCACATTAATACTCATCGGCTTAACTCCTAAATTAATGAATCACACAATCCTAAATGCCCAGCAGTACAATATTACACCCTACAATACAATATACATGTATATTATTGAGAGCCCACCGGTAACGAGTTTTTCAGCCTATAACCCTAATATATTTCATGGTGGCATAGCGACATATGGTATGTACTATGATTTTCTTGCATCATTAAACATAACCTCAAACACCATGGTTCCTGACTTAGCTGATTGGTGGAACATCACAGTCCTACCTAATGGTACCCTTGAGGTTCTTCTTAACCTTAGGCACACAGGCTGGAGTGATGGTACTCCAGTGACTTGTAATGATGTGTATGCCACTAACCTATTCTTAGGGTTGGTTGATGACATGGCTGGTAATGTAACAATAATAAACAGTACTACGTGTGCCTTCCTAGTACCGCAGGGATTTTACCTGCCTTTAACTTCACCAGGTAATATTATTGATGACTTATTCGGTACCTTGGATTGGGGTGGGGTTGCGGTGGTTTGGGCTTATCACATTTGGAAGCCTCTTGTTGATGCGGCTACAGCCAACTACTCATACATCTATCTATACAACTTTGGACCACCGTCAGTAGCAGCCTCCGCTGAACATAATATTTCATCATTAATCTCCGAATTATTCACGTATAAACCATCGTCAGCCGCTGGAGATGGACCCTTCTACCTATGCGACATTACACCAGAGTACTTCCTACTATGTAAGAACCCATACTTCTACGCAGCTAATAAGATTCCAGTCCAGTATATTGTTCTATGGCAGTATTCATCAATGGCTCAGGTTTATGCTGCCTTAGCCTCAGGTAAAATTAGCTACTGGCAGACTGGTGGCACATCAGTATCACCAACGCTCTTAAGCCAAATACTAAGTAACCCATACATTAAGATGCATGTTTACCCAGCCTTTGGTGGTGATGCCTTGTATTTTAATTTCCTTAATC